>NZ_RCXU01000004.1:0-143342 GCF_004167315.1 Blautia sp. aa_0143 | reverse complement strand
TCCTGTATCAGTTCCCGGATAAGTTTCTTAGCTTTATTCGCTCGTTTTCCTTGTAATTTGCAACTGAATACTGCGATCATCTGAACCAGATCTTCAACAAGTTCCTGCTGTTCGGATTTTTCAGTATTATCAATCTGTCGTTCCAGATCATCTTTCTGTTTATGGCTGGAAACGCGACAATATCCAATTGTAATGCGATTTTTAGGCTTTACATTTATTACCTGGTTGAGTTGCTCGTCAGAATAATATCTATAGCCGCTTACTGTAGTATGATGCGGATGAAGTTTTCCATTGGCATCCCAATTTCGTAATGTCTGGGCGGATACGCCTATAATTTTTGAAAATTCATGTATAGAATAATATTTACTCAAAGCATCAACTCCTTTCAATAATATTCTACTCTAATATCTTATAAAACCAAACATGTACTTATATGATTTTATAATTTATATTTAACTGTTAATAACCTCCTTATATAGAAATATAGAAATGAAAAACAGACTATAGGTGTAAAGTCCGATCCAGCTAATCTTAGCACAGTTTTTGACTGTGTGTAAAGAGAGGGAACGCAGATAAGTATCTTGTGCATCACGAAGCGTATTGCCGGTCACAGAATGAACAGCAATATGCTTCGCAGCGAATACGGATCGTCAATACACATCTGACGGTGAGAAAAACAGTACAGCCGGGAAATTTTTCGGCAGGAAAAACGCAGGATACAGAACGGTTTATAGGACTGTATAAAAAAATATGGAATTTTGCGTGCACATGTGGAAATGATAGCGTGCATGGAATTGTGTTAGGAACGGAAAAACAGATTATTCGGCAAATGACATTTATACATGTTTTGAGTTAGTAAAAACATACAAAAATACATATGTAAAAATGTTGGTTTTGCTACAAGGGGATAAATGAGCGCCAAAACATACTCAAAAATAGTAAAAATTGTGAGGGTATATAAAAAAACGTAAAAGAAACTGGAAAAATGACGGATAATTAACAAAGTGTGAACAAAAAATGGATAAAATGAATAAAAAGTAACATTTTTCCATATTGAAATGACAATAATCCATTTATCATTTTTCCATGTGCAATTATAATAATATCAACGGTCAGGGACGTGAAAAAATATAAAAACTGACCAAAAGAAAGAGGGAAAATAAGAAAGATTTAAAAGGAGGAAGAAGTTATGAATTTCAAAAGAGTAGCAGCATTATTGTTAGCAGGTGCCATGGTAATGACAGCAGTTCCGGTATATGCAAAAGGTGACGATGTTACACTTTCCGTATCCATCTGGGACACCAACCAGGAGCCGGGAATCAAAGAAATTCTCGCAGACTTCACAGAGAAGACAGGAATCAAGACAGAGATCTCCGTTGTTAAATGGGATGAGTACTGGACAATGCTCGAGGCCGGTGCACAGGGTGGTTCCCTTCCGGACGTATTCTGGATGCACTCCAACGAGAGTCAGAGATACATGTCCAACGATATGCTTCTTGATCTGACCGATAAGATCAAAGACAGCGATCTGATCGATCCGGAGAACTATCCGGAGGATATCTGGGGACTGTATACATACGATGATAAATATTATGCAGTACCGAAGGATATAGATACAATCGCTCTCTGGTACAACAAGACATTATTTGACGAGGCAGGACTTGATTATCCGACAGCTGACTGGACATGGGATGATGTTACAGAGGCAGCTAAGAAGCTTACTAAGGATGATGGTTCCCAGTACGGTCTCGGAATGAGAAATGATAACAACCAGGCCGGATACTACAACCTGATCTATGATAACGGCGGATACATCATCAGCGATGACAAGACAAAATCCGGCTGGGATGATGAGAAGACGATCGCAGCTATGCAGACACTGGAAGGATGGATCAAGGATGGCGTGATCCCGTCTCTTGAGACAATGTCCGAGAACAACGAGGACGTACTTTTCGAGGCTGGCAAGATCGCTATGACATGCCAGGGCTCCTGGATGCTTGCAGCATTTAAAGAGAACGAGTACACAGCAGCTAACTGTGATTGTGTAGAGCTTCCTAAAAACGCTGAGACGGGCAGAAGAGCTTCCTCATATAACGGACTTGGATGGGCAGCATCTGCTTCCGGTGAGCACACAGACGAAGCTTGGCAGCTGATCGAGTACCTCGGATCCAAAGAGGCTCAGGAGAAACAGGCTGAGCTTGGTGTTACAATGAGTGCATACAAAGATACATCTGATGCATGGGCTAAATCCGCAGACTTCAACCTTCAGGCTTATCTGAACATGATGGATGACATGGAGATCCGTCCATACTCCAAATCTACTGTAACATGGGAGAACGAGGACAACGAGATCCTTAAGGGCGTATACACAGGCGACATCACAATGGAAGAGGCTTGCAAGCAGATGGCTGATCAGATGAACGAGAAGCTGGCTGAGGAGTAAGCATTAAGAAACACCGATAATTAAGTGCAGTAATGAGAGGGGCCGCCGCACTCAGGTGCAGCGGCCTCATACATAGAAGGAATAGAAGGAGTGATTCTTATGGCTAAAACTACCAAGTCACAGGCACGGACAAAGAGAGAGCGCAGTGAGTTCCTCTGGGGCTGGCTGTTTATTCTCCCAACAACCATCGGATTGATCGTATTGAACATCATTCCGATCTTCCAGACTATTTACCAGAGCTTTTTCAAAACAGGAGATTTTGGTAAAGGAAATATCTTTATCGGTTTACAGAACTATCAGAAGGTTTTTGCAGATAAAGAGATCTGGCAGGCACTGATCAACACATTCAAATATGCGATCGTGGAGGTTCCTTTTTCCATTGTCATCGCACTTGTTCTTGCAGTACTTCTTAACAGAAAGATGAAGGGCCGTTCTGTTTACAGAACCATCATCTTCCTTCCGATGGTAGCAGCTCCGGCAGCGGTAGCCATGGTATGGAGATGGCTGTTCAACTCTGATTATGGTCTTATCAATAACGTTTTCCATGTTCATGTAAACTGGGTTTCTGATCCGAAAATTGCAGTATTTTCCGTTGCGATCATCGGTGTATGGTCTATCATCGGTTACAATATGGTTCTTTTTCTGGCAGGACTTCAGGAAATTCCGAGAGATTATTATGAAGCGGCAGAGATTGACGGAGCTACAGGTGTGAATGCATTCTTCAGCATTACGATTCCGCTTCTGTCGCCAACTATTTTCTTTGTACTTGTTACCCGTGTAATTGGATCCCTGCAGGTATTCGACCTGATCTATATGGTTATTGACAAGTCAAACCCGGCACTTACCAAGACTCAGTCACTGGTTTATCTGTTCTATAAATATGCATTTATCAATAAGAACATGGGATACGGCGCTACGATCGTAGTAGTACTTCTTATTATCACCATGATCCTGACAGTATTCCAGATGATCGGTCAGAAGAAATGGGTATTCTACAACTAAAAAGGGGGATTAACCATGGATAGTATGGAAACAAAAAAGAAATTAACCACTATTTTAATACATGTCATACTGATCATTGTGTCCATAACGATGCTTGTGCCATTTATCTGGATGATCCTGACAGCTTTTAAAACTGTAACGGAAGCAACATCTGTAGATCCTTTCACCATTTTCCCGAAAATATGGAGAAAAGACGCATTTATTTCTGTTATCAATAACATGAACTTCCTGCTTCTGTACAAGAATACACTGCTTCTGATCTTCTTCCGAGTAGTGTGTGCGGTTCTTACAGCAACTATGGCAGGCTATGCATTTGGACGACTGAACTTCAAGGGCCGTGATCTCTGCTTCAGTCTTGTACTGTTCCAGATGATGGTTCCGGTACAGATTTTCATCATCCCGCAGTACCTGATGGTCAGCAAGATGGGTATGTTGAATACGATCTTTGCCCTTGTATTCCCAGGTATGGTCACAGCGTTCGGTACCTTCCTTCTGAGACAGGGATATATGGGACTTCCGAAGGATCTGGAGGAGGCTGCCAGACTTGACGGATGTAACATCGGGCAGACCTTCCTTTACATCATGGCACCACTTACAAGATCCAGTATGGTTGCACTTGGAATTTTCACAGCTGTATTTGCATTCAAAGACCTGATGTGGCCGATGATCGTTAATACAGATAAGGATATGCTGGTACTTTCTTCCGCACTTGCAAAGATGCAGGGCCAGTACGTATCCAAATTCCCGGAATTGATGGCTGCATCTCTGATCGCCTGCATTCCGATGATCGTGCTCTACATGATCTTCCAGAAACAGTTTATCGAAGGTATTGCTACCAGCGGTGGAAAACTGTAATCAGAAATATTACATAAGGTAATATAAGACCGCTGACAATGTATATAACTGAGGATTTGGTTATTGAGATTGTCAGCGGTATTTTTATCGAAGCAAATGCCAAAATGCACAGTTATTTGATGATTCTTAAGGAAAGAGGCGGATATTTTTATCCGCAGTAAACGAAAAAAGGAGAAAATTATGCCGATCAAATTTCACGAGGGATCAAAGACATTCCACATTTATAACAAACATTTAAGCTACATCACCTGTATCATGGAAAATGGCCAGATGGAGAATCTGTACTATGGAAAAGCTATCCGCGATAAAGAGGATTTCAGTTATCTTCACGAGGAGATCATGCGTTCCCTGATGGCTGTATGCGTTCCGGAACCGGGACTTCTTTCCATGCAGTATACCAAACAGGAGTATCCTGTTTACGGAACCGGTGATTACAGAAATCCTGCCCTTACTGTTCGTCAGGAGAACGGAAGCGAGATCGTAGATTTCAAATATGTTTCTCATGAGATTTACGGCGGCAAGAAGAAGCTTGCCGGTCTTCCGGCAACCTACACAGAGAACGAGGAAGAGGCAACATCTCTGGACATTACACTTCATGATTCTGTGATGGACACAGACCTTGTTCTTACATATTCCGTATATGAGGATTACCCGGTGGTCACCAGAAGTGCACGCCTTGTTCAGAAAGGGGATCAGAAGATCCGTCTTGAGAACGTGATGAGTGCAGCAGTGGAGTTCCCGGATATGGATTATGAGATGATCCATCTTTCCGGTGCGTGGGCACGTGAGCGCTATGTAAAAACACGCAAACTTGAGATGGGTACACAGGCTGTACAGAGTCTTGCAGGAACCGGCTCCAGCTCTGAGCAGAATCCGTTTATCGCGCTGAAGCGTCCTCATACAACAGAAGATACAGGCGAGGTTTTCGGCTTCAGCTTTGTGTACAGCGGCAACTTCCTTGCACAGGTCGAGGTTTCCACCTACGAGATGACACGAGTTATGATGGGAATCAATCCACAGGGATTTTCCTGGGAACTTTCCAAAGATGAGGAATTCCAGGCTCCGGAGGTTGTTATGGTATATAGCGACAAGGGCTTAAATGGAATGAGCCAGGCTTACCACAGACTGTACCGTGACCGCCTGATGCGCGGAAAATGGAGAAATCATGCACGCCCGATCCTTCTTAATAACTGGGAGGCAACCTATTTTGATTTTGATGAGGAAAAAATCCTCAATATTGCAAAAAAAGCCAAAGAGGTTGGGGTAGAGCTTTTCGTTCTGGATGACGGATGGTTTGGAACCAGAAACGATGATTACCAGGGCCTTGGCGACTGGTTCGTAAATAAGAATAAGCTTCCAAACGGAATTTCCGGACTTTCCCGCAAGATCGAGGAGATGGGCCTGAAATTTGGCCTCTGGGTAGAGCTTGAGATGGTAAACAAGAACAGCGACTGCTACAGAGCACATCCGGACTGGCTCATCGGAGCACCGGACCGTTTTGAGTCCCACTCAAGACATCAGCACGTTCTTGATTTTTCCAGATCTGAGGTTGTGGATTTTATTTATGATTCCATCTCCAAGGTTATCGAGGAATCTTCCATTTCCTACATTAAATGGGATATGAACCGCTACATGTCCGAGCCTTTCAGCCGCGGCGCATCTGCAGCAGATCAGGGCAAGACTATGCATAAATATATCCTTGGTGTATATGAGCTGTATACAAGACTGACAGAGAGATTCCCTGACATCCTCTTTGAATCCTGCGCAAGCGGCGGAGCAAGATTTGATCCGGGAATGCTGTATTTTGCACCACAGACATGGACCAGTGATGATACCGATGCTGCTGAGAGAGAAAAGATCCAGTATGGTACTTCCTTCGTTTACCCCATCGTCAGCATGGGATCTCATGTATCAGCAGTACCGAATCATCAGCTGCACCGTACCACACCGCTTTCCACAAGAGCAAATGTGGCATATTTCGGAACCTTTGGCTATGAGCTGGATCTGAACCTTTTAAGTGCCAAAGAGATCGAAGAGGTAAAGGCACAGGTGGAATTCATGAAGGAACATCGTGACCTGATCCAGGTGGAGGGTGATTTCTACCGTATCTTAAGCCCGTTCGAAGGAAATGATACTGCATGGATGGTTGTTTCCAGAGACAAAAAGCAGGCAGTTGCCGGATACTATGAAAGACTGAACAAGGTCAATGCTTCCTGGATGCGTCTGCGCTTCAAGGGTCTTGACGAGGATCAGCTTTACAAAGTAAAATGGGAAGATAAGTGCCTGAAAGCTTACGGAAATGAGCTGATGTATGCAGGAATCCCGGTTGATCGTGACTACTGCAATAAGACAAACGGTGATTTCCATTCTGTATTGTATACAATTGAAGCAGAGGGCTGATTTCTGTAAATGATAGAATAAAAACTGTCTGCAGAAAAACATCCGCCTGACCAGAAAAATAACAGGCCGCCGGATATGGCGGCCTGTTATTGGGTGGCGAAGCAGCTCACAGGCAGAAACATAATATATGACATCAGGGAGGTGACAAGTTGCTTCATACAGTTGGTTTTACAAGCTCGGACAGCTTTAAATGTCTGGAGAATTTAAAGAAAGGTGCGGTGGATCTCTGTCTTACTTATTGTGGATGGGAAAAATGCGATCCGGGACATCGATTTGGACCAAATAACAGGATCTCTCATGTACTTCATATCGTGGAATCCGGAAGCGGAGTTTTTGAGATGGATGGCCATCAGTATCATCTGACAGGTGGAGAAGCATTTCTGATCCCATCCAGTGTGGAGGCCTGGTATGAGGCAGACATGGACAATCCCTGGACATATCGCTGGGTAGGATTTGAGGGAATGACTGCGGAGGAAGTGATCCATGTAAGCGGCTTCAGCCGGGAAAATCCGGTCCGAAGGATCCACTGTATGGAAAATGCTGCAAAATATATTGATGCAATGGTCCAGACCAACAAGCTCGTTTTTGAAAATGAGCTGAAACGGAACGGACTTCTGCTGCTTCTTTTTTCTGACCTGATCACAGATAACCGGGATGCATGTCTGAGAGAAGGCAAGCTTCTTCCATCCCACAGATATCCCAATTCCGTTTATGTGGAGCAGGCAGTGGATTACATTGCAGCCAACTTTGACAAGCGTCTGAAGATCAATGAGCTGGCAGACCGCATTGGTGTCAACCGGAGCTATCTTACCAGCTCGTTTAAAAAAAGCCTCGGATGCTCGCCGCAGGAATATCTTATGAATCTTCGCATCGAGAAGGCAAAGACTCTTCTGAAAAACGGAGATATTCAGGTCAGTGAAGTAGCTGCAAAAGTAGGGTATGGAGATCCGCTGGCTTTTTCCAAGGTATTCAAGGCAAGAACAGGAAGAAGTCCGAGAGAATACAAGGAAGAAAAGAGAAAACTTGTAGTGAAGGGGAAAAAAGGGGATTATACGGAATCTGAGGACTGATTCTGTGATATATTTCACGAAGAAAAAAACTCTCTGTCTGTGCCAGAATATATAAAATTCTGGTATCGGGCAGAGAGTTTTTTATGTCATAAGAAATGTTATAGAAAATTACTTCCAGGTATCTCATGCAACAAAACAACAATTATTAGCATCAAAGTACATATTTTAAACAAGTTTCTGGTAGTATGATAAGATCACAAAGAAAACGAAGCGGGACTGCACCGCAGAAATAGCAGAAAATCAGGAATTTTAAAGAAAAATATAACAATTCCGGATAAGAGATCCAACAAAGAAAGCAGGAGGAAACGAACATGATTAAAATTACATTCATGGGAGCTGGAAGCACGGTTTTCGCAAGAAATGTACTTGGCGACTGTATGTGCACACCGGCACTTCGCGAGAGCGAGATCGCACTTTATGATATCGACGAGAAGAGACTGGAGGATTCCAGGATTATCTTAAGTGCCATCAACCACAACGTAAATGAGGACCGCGCAGTGATCAAAACATATCTCGGTGCTGAGAACCGTAAAGATGCACTTCGTGATGCAGACTTCGTAGTCAATGCCATTCAGGTAGGCGGCTATGAGCCATGTACAGTAACAGACTTTGAAATCCCGAAGAAATACGGCATCAAACAGACTATCGCAGATACCCTGGGAATTGGTGGTATCATGCGTGCACTTCGTACCATTCCGGTTCTGGAAGAGTTCGCACGGGATATGGAAGAGGTCTGCCCGAACACTCTGTTCCTGAACTACTCCAACCCTATGGCAATGCTCACCGGCTATATGCAGCGTTTCACAAAGATCCGCACCGTAGGTCTCTGCCACAGCGTTCAGGTCTGCTCCCAGAAACTTCTTGAGGGAATGGGAATGGAAGACAAGCTTGAGGGACGTACCGAGCTGATCGCAGGTATCAACCACATGGCATGGCTTCTTGAGATCCATGACAAAGACGGAAACGACCTGTACCCGGAGATCCGCAGAATCGCCGAGGAGAAGAATACCTCCGACGAGAAGCATGAGGATATGGTACGTTACGAGTACATCCGTCATCTTGGATACTACTGCACAGAGTCCAGTGAGCACAATGCAGAGTATAATCCGTTCTTCATTAAATCCAAATATCCGGAGATGATCGAGGAGTTCAATATTCCGCTTGACGAATATCCGAGAAGATGTATCAAACAGATCGAGGGCTGGGAAAAAGAGCGCGAGGATATCCTCAAGGATGGCAAGATCGGCCATGAGAGAAGTAAAGAGTATGCTTCTTATATCATGGAGGCTGTTGTTACAAACACACCGTACAAGATCGGTGGAAATGTTCTTAACAACGGTTATATCGATAACCTTCCGTCGGATGCTTGCGTAGAGGTTCCATGCTATATCGACGGAACCGGTGTACATCCGGTAAAAGTGGGCAAGCTTCCTACACAGCTGGCAGCTATGAATTCATCCAATGTCAGCCCGCAGCTCCTTGCTATTGAGGCAGCAGTGACCAAAGACCGCCAGAAAATCTATCAGGCAGCCATGATGGACCCGCACACAGGTGCAGAGTTGAACATCAAAGACATCCAGGCAATGTGTGATGAGCTGATCGAGGCACATGGGGATTATATGAAGATGTACCGCTAAGGCAGGAAATGATCGGAAGGCAGCAAAAACTTTGAAATAAATATGCAAGGCGGCATATAAAGGCCGGAACACCAGAATGGGGAGGGTGTTCCGGCCTTTCTTTATATGGAACTTTTGATAAATAATAAAAACAACTTGTTCGCATGTATATACAAGTTATAAAATAATTACAGATGAAACGAACAGGATAAATACAGATCAAAATACAAACGAAGGGAGGAGCTTATGGCAGAAAACGGAAAAGCAAAATATTATGCACTGATGGAAGAAATGAAAACAGACATTCTTTCCGGAAAGATCCGTCCGGGTGAGAAGCTTCCCTCTGAAAACCAGCTCAGTGTACGCTATGGGCTGAGCAGGCATACGGTGCGAAAGGCTCTGGGGATCCTGGCAGGAGATGGATACATAGAATCCTTTCAGGGAAAAGGAACCTTCTGTGCGGATGTGCTCCGTCAGATTCACGGGACCGGAAACATCGCAGTGGTGACTACATATATCTCGGATTATATTTTTCCAAGGCTGATCCAGGGAATCGATGAGGTGCTGTCCGATAACGGGTACAGTATCATCCTGAAAAATACAGGAAACAGCCGCCAGAAGGAGGCAAGATTCCTGGAAGAGCTGATCAGCAAGGGAATTGACGGACTGATCATCGAACCCAGCAAAAGTGAGTTGTTGTGCAGACATGTAAGCCTGTACGAAACACTGGACAAGTATCAGATCCCCTATATTTTTATCCAGGGACTGTATACGGAGATGCAGGAAAAGCCCCACATCCTCATGGATGACGCAGGAGGCGGTTATCTTGTGACAAAACATCTCCTGGACTCCGGCAGGCGCAACATCGCGGGATTTTTCAAGGCAGATGACCGTCAGGGAATCGAACGGCATAAGGGCTATGTGAAGGCTTTGCAGGAGCATGAAATTGCCTATGATCCGGATAAGGTGGTCTGGTTTCACACCGAGGACCGGCGAAAAAAGCCGGCTCTTATGGTCCGGAACATGGTCCGACAGAACAGCTTTCCGGATGGGATCGTGTGCTACAACGACCAGATCGCTGTCCAGGTCATGGAAGAACTGGAACGTCAGGGCAAAAAGATCCCGGAGGATGTTGCGGTGACCGGTTATGACAATTCGCTGTACGCAAGACAGGGGCAGGGAATCACTACTATCACCCATCCCCAGGAAAAACTGGGTGAGATGGCAGCAAAGCTTCTCCTGGAAAAATTAAGTGGCGTGCCGGACGAAGAGAGTAAGGTGGAACGGCTGATCCGGCCGGAGCTGATCGTACGGGGCAGCAGTGTGAAGACAGGAATATGAACACAAATGCATGAGGGCAGAGAGATAATCACTTATCAGATAATGAAACATGACATATTTTACAGAGAACTTTATAACATTTCAGAAGGCTGGACACATGTTGGAAACAGAAATGTGTTACAGATTTTCAGGAATGTTATGCATATTATATAATTTTATATTTCAAGGAGGAATTTTCACATGAAAACAGGAAGAGATTACAAATTCTGGTTTTGCACAGGTTCACAGGATCTTTACGGAGATGAATGTCTCCGCAAGGTAGCCGAGCATTCAAAGATCATCGTAGAGGAACTGAATAAATCCGGTGTACTTCCGTTTGAGGTTGTATGGAAACCAACGCTGATCACAAATGAGCTGATCCGTAAAACCTTTAATGATGCCAATGCAGATGAAAACTGTGCCGGCGTGATCGCGTGGATGCACACATTTTCCCCGGCAAAATCCTGGATCCTTGGCCTTAAAGAGTATCGCAAACCGCTGTGCCATCTTCATACACAGTTCAATGTGGAAATCCCCTATGACACCATTGATATGGACTTTATGAATGAGAACCAGTCCGCACACGGCGGCCGTGAGTTTGGCCATATGGTAACCCGCATGGGAATCGAGAGAAAAGTCATTGCAGGACACTGGGCAGACAAAAAGGTCCAGGAGCGTCTGGCATCCTGGATGCGTACTGCAGTTGGTATCATGGAGAGCAGCCATATCCGTGTATGCCGTGTAGCCGACAATATGAGAAACGTAGCTGTAACAGAGGGCGATAAGGTTGAGGCTCAGATGAAATTCGGATGGGAGATCGATGCTTATCCGGTTAACGAGATCGCAGAATATGTACAGGACGTAAGCCAGGGAGATATTGATGTTCTGGTAGAAGAATATTATAATAAATATGACATGATTCTGGATGGACGTGACCCTGAGGAATTTAAGAAGCATGTAGCAGTCCAGGCAGGGATCGAGATCGGTTTTGAGCGTTTCCTTGAGGAGAAAAACTATCAGGCTATCGTAACACACTTCGGTGATCTGGGCGCCCTGAAACAGCTTCCGGGACTTGCGATCCAGCGACTGATGGAAAAAGGCTACGGCTTCGGTGGCGAGGGCGACTGGAAAACAGCAGCTATGGTCCGTCTGATGAAGATCATGGCAGCCGGCAAAAAGGACGCCAAGGGTACATCTTTTATGGAGGATTACACTTATAACCTGGTACCTGGTAAAGAGGGAATCCTTGAGGCACATATGCTGGAGGTTTGCCCATCTGTTGCTGATGGCAAGGTCAGCATGCGTGTATGCCCGCTTTCCATGGGAGATCGTGAAGATCCTGCAAGACTGGTATTTACTTCTAAGACAGGTCCTGGAATCGCAACATCCCTGGTTGATCTTGGAGACCGTTTCCGTCTGCTGATCAATGAGGTTGAGTGTAAGAAAACAGAGAAGCCGATGCCTGCACTTCCGGTAGGTACTGCATTCTGGACACCGAAGCCGGATCTTTCCACAGCAGCAGAAGCATGGATCCTTGCCGGCGGCGCACATCACACTGCATTTACCTATGACCTTACTGCAGAGCAGATGGGTGACTGGGCAGCAGCTATGGGGATTGAAGCGGTTTATATTGATGGCGATACAACGATCCGGAATCTGCAGAATGAGCTGAGATGGAACAGCATGTATTTCAGCAAATAATACGGGAGGTTTTTTACAATGGGATTAAATGAGACAAAAACAGCAATTCTTGAGAATCGCACGGCTCTTGGTATTGAGTTTGGTTCCACAAGGATCAAGGCAGTTCTGGTGGACGATAAGAACCAGCCCATCGCATCCGGAGCCTATGAATGGGAGAACCAGTATGTGGATGGTATCTGGACATACAGCCTGGAGGAGATTTGGAAAGGTCTCCAGGGCAGTTACCAGGATATGGCAGAAGATGTTCAGAAAAAATATGGAGTGGAGCTTACAAGCGTAGGTGCGTTTGGTGTCAGTGCCATGATGCATGGCTATATGCCGTTTAATAAAGAGGGAGAGCTGATGGTCCCGTTCCGTACCTGGAGAAACAACATCACAGGAGAAGCCTCTGAGAAGCTGGCAGAGCTTTTCCATTACAATATCCCTCAGAGATGGAGCATCGCACACCTGTATCAGGCGATCCTTAACGGTGAGGAGCATGTAAAAGATATCGATTATATCACCACTCTGGAAGCCTATGTGCACTGGAAACTCACCGGAAAAAGAGTCCTTGGTATCGGTGATGCGGCAGGTATGTTCCCGATCGACAGTGAAACGAAGGACTATAACGAGGAGATGGTTCAGAAGTTCGATGAACTGGTTGCGCCTTATGGTTTCCCATGGAAGCTTCGCGATATTATGCCGAAAGCTCTGGTGGCAGGTCAGGATGCAGGAGTTCTTACTGAGGAAGGCGCAAAGCTTCTGGATGTAAGTGGAAAGCTGAAAGCTGGAATCCCGATGTGTCCGCCTGAGGGAGACGCAGGAACCGGTATGGTTGCCACAAACAGTGTCCGCCGGCGTACCGGAAATGTTTCCGCGGGAACATCTGTATTTGCCATGATCGTTCTGGAAAAGGCTCTTTCCAAGCCGTATAAAGAGATCGACATGGTCACCACTCCGGCAGGAGATCCGGTTGCCATGGCACATTCCAACAACTGTACTTCGGATCTGAACGCATGGGTAAATGTGTTTAAGGAATTTGCAGAAGCTATGGGCATGGAAGTAGATATGAACAAACTGTTCGGAACTCTTTATAACAAAGCCATGGAAGGCGACCCGGACTGTGGCGGACTTCTTTCCTACTGCTATTTCTCCGGCGAGCATATGACCGGCTTTGAAGAGGGACGTCCACTGTTTGTACGTTCTTCTGAGAGCAAATTTACACTGGCAAACTTTATGCGAAATAATCTTTACACCTGCCTCGGCGCCATGCGTGTAGGTCTGGATATCCTTCTGAATCAGGAGCATGTAAAGATTGATAAGCTTCTGGGCCACGGCGGCCTCTTTAAGACAAAGGGTGTCGGCCAGCAGATCCTTGCAGATGCGGTAGATGCACCGGTATCCGTAATGTCTACAGCAGGAGAAGGCGGAGCCTGGGGAATCGCACTTCTGGCTTCCTATCTGATCAACAAAAAAGATGGTGAAGACCTTGCAGACTTCCTGGATGAGAATGTCTTCAAAGGAAACGAAGGCAGCACACTTGCGCCGGAAGCTGAAGGTGTGAAAGGATTCAACGCATTTATGGATCGCTATATGAAAGGTCTTGGCATTGAGCGTGCGGCTGTAGAGTCTGAGATCTGGTAAAACGAAGAATGGATTGAAATAAAAATCTTCGATTTACTGGCATAATAGAAAAATCCGTTAATTTCTTGTATGTGCTTAAAGAGGAATATAAATGAAGCAGATGGTTTATGAGAATAAGAAACCGACTCCGGGCCAGCTTGTGCATATCATGATCGACCGCCCAATGAACAGTTATCATCCGGAACACAAAGAGCTTTTTTACCCGGTAAATTACGGTTACATCGAAGGAATCATCGCTCCGGACGGAGAGGAACAGGACGTCTATGTTTTGTGTATCGATCACCCGGTAAAAGAATTTACAGGAAAAGTGATTGCCATCATCCATCGTCTCAATGATGTGGAAGACAAATGGGTGGCAGTGCCGGAAGATATGACTATGACAGCACAGGAGATCATGGAACAGGTTCAGTTTCAGGAGCAGTATTTTGAGACAGAGATAGAGATGCTGGAATAACAAAAATATAAAACAGGAGCAGACATGGTACGCCATGTGACTGCTCCTGTTTTTGTACAGGATCCATATATTATATATTTCTGTTATCTGCGATGCAGATAAACTGGATGACAGAGGATGCAAGGGAGCACCGGACTGGATTCTGTGAAAACAGAAATATATGAAGATTTGTGGATGGATTTTTCTGCTATGAAAATGAATGGATCTTATTGAAAATATTTCTTCATAATGTTATCATTGGACACGAAAAACACAGAAAAAATAAGAAAAAAAATTAAACGGTTGTATATGTGTCTGTAATATGACCAGAGACAGCCGGTCAGAGTGTCAGAGAGCAGAATGGTGGGTGGCTGAATGTTTGATGACCAGGGCTATACAGGAGGAGAACAGAATGAAATTAACCATGCTTGGAACAGGTAACGCACTGGTAACAGAGTGCTACAATACATGTTTTGTGCTCAGCGATGAGTACGGCCATTTTCTGGTTGACGGAGGCGGCGGAAATACGGTGCTTTCCCAGCTGAAGAAGGCTGGCGTTGATCTGATGGATGTTCATGAGATCTTTGTTACACATAAGCACGTAGACCATATCATGGGGATCGTGTGGGTGATCCGCATCATTTGCCAGAACATGAAAAAAGGCACTTATCAGGGCGAGGCAAACATCTATGCTCATGATGAAGTGATCGGACTTCTCAAAGACATGGCATTTAAGCTTCTGAATAAGAAGGAGACACAGTACATCGGTGACAGACTTCATCTGATCGAGGTAAAAGACGGCGAGAAAAAAACAATTCTTAATAAGAAAGTGACCTTCTTTGATATCGGTTCCACCAAGGCGAAACAGTTCGGTTTCCAGATGATCTACGACGGCGGTAAGGTGCTTACCTGCTGCGGAGACGAGCCATACAATGAATGTGAAGAGAAATACGCAAAAGGCAGCGACTGGATGTTCCACGAAGCATTCTGTCTGTATGGACAGCGTGATATCTTCAATCCATATGAGAAGCATCACTCCACAGTTAAGGATGCCAGTGAGCTGGCTGAGAACCTTGGAGTTAAGAATCTTGTCCTGTATCACACAGAGGATAAGAACATTAAGAAACGTAAAGAGCTTTACGGAGCAGAAGGCAGAGAGTATTATCACGGAAATCTGTTTGTTCCGGATGATCTTGATGTGATCGAAATGTAATAACTGTAAAAAGAAAGACTGGAAGTATGGCATATGCTGTATTTCCGGTCTTATTATATTTGGAAACAGAGAGGATACTAATAAATTTCATAGTACATCTGTCAGGTAGAAAAATACTTGTATGGCAAAAAGGTATCGTTTACAATAAAGAATACACACATAGCATTGCAAGAGCATGTCAATAAGAACAGATCTGAAAATTACAGATTCGGATCCGGCAAAAATAAGATTTTACAAATTACGAGGTGACAGAACATATGCCAGCAACAGATAACATCACACTTGAAAAAAAATACAGAAAACTCCAGGAAATCCTCCGTTCCCTTGGAAGTGTAGCCGTAGCTTTTTCCGGTGGAGTGGACTCCACATTTTTGCTGAAAGCTGCACAGGAAACACTTGGTGACAAAGCTATGGCCATTACCGCATGTCCATGCTCTTTCACCGACAGAGAACTGAAAGAAACGCAAGATTTCTGCCAGGAAAATCACATTTGCCAGGAGATATGCAAGATCAACGAATTCGACATCCCGGGGTTCCGTCAGAATCCGCCGGACCGCTGCTATATCTGCAAAAAAGCCATCTTTACCAGACTTTGGGAAGCTGCAAAGGCGCGCCATATGAACATGATCGTGGAAGGTTCCAACATGGATGATCTGGGCGACTACCGTCCGGGAAAAAGGGCTATCCAGGAGCTTGGAGTCCGCAGTCCGCTCCAGGAAGCAGGCCTCTATAAAGAAGAGATCCGGGAGCTATCAAAAGACATGAATCTTCCAACCTGGAACAAGCCATCTTTTGCCTGTCTTGCTTCCAGATTTGTATACGGTGAGACCATTACCGAGGAGAAGCTTCACATGGTAGATCAGGCCGAGCAGTTTCTGATGGATCTGGGATTCCATCAGTTCCGTGTTCGCATCCACGGTACCATGGCAAGGATCGAGGTTCCGGAAGAAGAGATCCTGAAAATTGCAGATAATGAAATAAGAACAAAGATCACAGAGAAATTCCGTACATTGGGATTTTCTTACGTGACTCTGGATCTTCAGGGCTTCCGTTCCGGAAGTATGAATGAAACACTGGGAAAATAAGTATCAGAAAATAAAATAATCCCCCGGAAATACCGCGCGAGAAGTATTTCCGGGGGATTGCTGCACGAATAGAACCGGAGGCTCCGTTACTGTGTTCAAATCTTAATTTTCGGATTGAGAATATTTGTCTGGCAGGCTGTATATCTTACATATAATCCTTCAGCACATCATGATCCCGCAGTACTTTCTCAACCACAGTACCCTTCACAACATTCAGAAGTGGTTTCTTCAGTGCATTCAGCGGCCCTGGCAGCTGGATCTCCAGCGGGGATTTTCCGTCCATCAGCTTCACACTGCTGTCCAGAAGCTCACGGATATCGTAAACGCTTCCCCATACTTCCGGAACCCCACGGTCTACACCGAAAAGTCCGTATACAGCCTCCATTGCAGTACGTACGGAATATTCTGTTGTGAATACGGTATCACGAGGAGTTTCCGCAAACTGGCCCAGGAATGCAAAGTTTACACAGCCATCCGGGATAACATCCGGGCGGTCACCTTTGGTACGCGGCATGAAGAAGGCGGTGATGTACGGCATCATGGTCGGAACGCAGACAGCGCTGTTTTCTGCCATATCGTCGATCTGATCTACCGGAACACCCAGGTGGTACAGCCATTCGGCGGTAATTTCCTTACCGGTACAATCCTTCATCGGCTTCTTGATATAATCACCGGGAACATCTGTGAACAATCCGTAAACCCATACACAGACCTTCTTCGGATCCTGTTCCCTGAACTGTCCCTGACGGTTGATGGTCCAGCTTAAGAGCCATTTGGAATCCTGGCAGCTTACGATACCACCGGTAACAACCTTGCCGGTACGTGGGTCACGCTGGCAGATATTGGTGATATAAGGGATAATACGGTCATCCAAAGTGGTGACAGTAGCGGATTCCCAGTTTGTTCTGGAAATGTCTGAGCAGAACTTTTCCGGATGTCCGAAGGAAGGATCCTGAGCTGCGATATTTTTCCACAGAGACCATACACCACTGGTACGGACCTCTGCATCACCGTTTGGTGCATGGTTCTGGTCGCCGTAGATCGTGCCCTCTGTACAGCTTCCGTTAGTGACGAAAACATAATCATTTTCTGTAAGAAGGATGCCCTGCTCCACATCTTTTACCTTGCATTCGATAGCAGTGGCGATCTTTTTACCATCTTTAAAATTAAAGATCACGTTTGTGACCTCAGTATTAAACTGGAAGTCAACACCTGCATCCTCCAGATATTTTTTCATGGGAAGGATCAGGGATTCGTACTGGTTGTACTTGGTGAATTTCAGGGCGCTGAAATCCGGAAGACCTGCAATGTGGTGGATAAAACGCTGGAAGTAAAGCTTCATCTCCAGAGCACTGTGCCAGTTTTCAAATGCGAACATGGTCCTCCAGTACAGCCAGAAGGTGGAATCAAACACTTCATCATCAAATACATCTTCGATGGTTTTATCGTAAAGATCCTCATCCTTTGTCATAAACAGCTTCATGATCTCCATGCAGCCCTTCTGGCTCAGGTTAAATTTTCCGTCGGTATGTGCATCCTGTCCACGGTTGACGGTTGCACGGCAGAGAGAATAGTTCGGGTCGTGCTTGTTCAGCCAGTAGAATTCGTCCAGAACAGAAGCACCCGGTTTTTCAAGAGAAGGAATACTGCGGAAAAGATCCCACAGGCACTCGAAATGGTTTTCCATCTCACGACCGCCACGCATGATATAGCCTCTGGACGGATCAAAGATTCCATCGCAGGCACCGCCGGCAATATCCATGGCTTCCAGGATGTGGATATGATCACCTGGCATCTGTGCGTCTCTTACCAGGAAGCATGCAGCAGCCAGGGAAGCAAGACCGCTTCCTACAATGTAGGCATGCTTGTCGTCCACACCTTCCGGTTTTTCCGGACGGGCAAAGGCTTCGTAGTTACCGTTGGAATAATAAATCCCTTTGCTGTTTTTGTCATGCTTTCCACGCTCGGTGTTGCGGTAGTTTGCAGTAGTTTCTTTCACATGGAGGGTTTCCTCTTCGTTGATCTCTCTTGTTTTTTTCATCAGCATGGCTGCGCCGGCTCCGGCTGCCGCAAGTGCTGCAAGTCCCATGAATCCTTTTTTATCTGACATATGACATCCACCTTTCGTAAATGAGATACCTGTTTGTATCGGATTAACTGTTCTTTGTTGCTGTTGAGGCTATGATAGCCCATCCGGAAAAAAGATTCTATTTACAAAATACCGAAAGTGTTCAGTTTTTTATCATTATGTCTGTTTTGATAAGTTTTTATTCTGTATGCATTTCTGCTGTTTTGTTTCTGGCGGCAAAATTGCGGATGGCGTTGTCGATGCTTCCGTACAGTGCGGTTGCGGTATCATCTGCGATTTCGCGATAATCTTCGCGCATGCCGTTTTTGATCCAGTCCAGCATGATCCCTACAAAGCTGTATTTATACAGATCTGCGATAAAAATTTTCTGTTCATCCGTGATGGGGATATCTTTTGATTTTTCTGTTACCACGCCCATAAGAAGATCGCAGGTAAGCTGGAACAGATAATTCTCGATCTGTTCCCGTCCCACACAGCGGTATACATTTAAGATAAACGGCTTGTTTTCCATCACGGCATCAGAGATCTGCAGAAGCCCTTCATGCCAGGTGGAAGAGGTTTTTTTGCCCTGAAGGGCAATTCTGGCATCTTCCAGACAGCACCACTCCACAAGATCATAGATATCTTTGAAATGATAGTAAAAAGTCATGCGGCTGATCCCGCAGTCCGTAGTCAGGTCGTTGATGGTGATCTTATCTAAAGGCTTCTTAAGAAGCAGATGTTTCAGGGATTCTTCCAGGGCAAGCTTGGTTGCGTTTGTCATGTCTTGCGGCCTCCTTTGGCAAGGTTATAGTTATTAATATAACATGAAAGTGCACAGAAAATCCATGTTAAACAGTGACTTTTCTGTGAGATTATGATAAACTGAGCCTGGAATATTTTGTGGAACAGAACGGAGCGTACTATGAAGAAAAAATCAGTTTGCATCCTGCTGATCTTTGCTGCCGTGATAGTACTTACTTATGTGACAGGAGAATCCTATTACAGAGGAATCAGTGAAAAAGCAGGGTTGGATAAACAGGAAGAGAAAATATATAAATACCAGTACGACATGATCGTGGACAGCCCCGATTCCCAGTTCTGGCAGGCAGTATATGACAGTGCGAAGAAAAAAGCAGCTCCCAATAATGTACTGATTGAGATCATGGGGCCGGACAGAGAAACATCCTATGATAAACTTGATTATATGAATATGAGCATTGCGGCCAAGGCGGATGGTATTATCCTGCAGTATAATGGAGAAGCCGGTCTGGAAGAAGCGATCAATACTGCAGTAAGAAACGGAATACCGGTGGTTACAGTCATGAGTGATGCGGTGCACAGCCGCCGCCAGAGCTTTGTGGGAGTCAGCGATTATCAGCTTGGCATGGCTTACGGGGAAATTGTTGCCAAATACGTGGATGAGAACACGAAGAAGATCCTGATCCTGCAGAAACGGGACATTGATGATATGAACGAAAGTCAGATATACACTCAGATCAGCAATGCGGTGAAGATGGCAGCTGGTTCTGAGGATATTGAGATCAAGGGAAGGAATCTTCTGTCAACAGGAACCTTTGAAACAGAGGAGGCAGTTACTGATATTTTTCAGCAGAAGCGGAATGTTCCGGATATCCTTGTGTGTATGGATGAGGAGACAACGGAGTGTGCAAGACAGGCAATTCTGGATTTCAACCTTGCAGGAAAAGTGAAGATCATTGGTTATTATACATCTGAGGATATTCTGGCGGCAGTTGAAAAAGGTGTTATTTCAGTTACCTGTGATGTGGACACGACCCAGCTGGGACAGTACAGTGTGGAGGCAGTTACCAGCTATATAGAAGATGGAAGAACCAATTCTTTCTACAACGTAGACATTAATTTTCTTGACAGAACAGCAGTGAAGAAGATGAGGAGGGAGGCAGTCACAGATGAAAAAGATCCGTTGGAGTGACTTTTCTCTTGTAAGCAAGATCATGATCGAGGTTGGCGTGCTGGCAGTTTTACTGTTCAGCATCAACATGCTGTTTTATGCGCGGATCAACAACTCCATGCAGGAGATGGATGATGTGTATGCCAGCAATGCCCAGATCACAGAGCTTGGGCAGGTTTTTGACGATGTGCAGGACAGTATGTACCAGTATCTGAAGGTAAAAAACTCTCAGGCACTGATGGATTATTATCAGAATGAGGCGAAATACAGGCAGGAGCTGGAGAAGTTAAATGAACGGAATATTGATGATTCCGTAAAACTTCTGGAGAAGAAGATACGTAAGATGTCGGAATCATATCTTTACTGTACCGCAGGAACTGTAGCTGCCAAGAGAGGCAGGAATGTGGAGAAATATAAGCAGGAATATGATGAAAGTCTGGAGCTTTACAGTTATATCCAGAGTTCTATGGATGAGCTGAACAAGCAGCTTTTTAAAGAAAATTCCCAGACTTATGCAGCTCTCCGGGCGGTTATGAGATATCTGGAGATCAGTAATATGATGATCATGCTTCTGGTGGTGATCTGTGGAATGTTCCTTCTGATCATGGCAACAAGGGAGATGTTCCTGCCGCTGACTAATATGGCAGAAACTGCACAGCTGGTAGGTCAGGGGAATTTTAATGTAAAGATGCCCCCAGCAGATTCCAGGGATGAGCTTGGAACGGTAACAAGAGCCTTTAATACCATGGTGGATAATCTTGGTCTTTACATTGCCAGGACAAAGGCCAGCATGGAAAAAGAACAGCAGATGATAGAGAGGGAGCTTTTGATGGAAACACATCTCAAGGAGGCACAGCTTAAGTATCTCCAGTCTCAGATCAATCCGCATTTCCTTTTTAATTCCCTGAATGCAGGAGTACAGCTTGCAATGATGGAGGATGCAGAAAAAACCAGTATCTTTGTGGAAAAGATGGCAGATTTTTTTCGCTACAATGTAAAGAAGGGTGAGGAAGATGCCACACTGGAGGAAGAACTGGAGGCTGTGGATAATTACATTTATATTCTGAATGTACGGTTTGCCGGGGACATCCATTTTTCAAAAAAAGTGGAATGTGATGTGGAAAATGTACGTGTTCCCAGTATGATCCTGCAGCCGGTTGTGGAAAACGCAGTCAATCATGGAATCCGGAATATAGATTGGGAAGGACATATTGATCTCAGTGTGGAGAAATGGAACGACCATATTGAGATCAGTGTTCGGGATAACGGACTGGGCATGACCGGAGAACAGATACAAAGAGTACTGTCAAAAAAAGTCCACAGCAGTTCAGGCGAGGGTGATTCCACGGGAATCGGAATGAATAATGTGATCAGCCGTCTGGAACTGTATTATGAGCGGGACGGATTAATGGAAATATACAGTGAAGGTGAAGGAATGGGAACAGAGGTAGTGATTAATATTCCTCTGGAGAGGAGCGAAAAAAATGTACAGAATCCTGATTGCTGATGATGAGGGGATCATGCTGGAATCCCTGAAAAATATTATAAGTTCCAACTATGGAAATGAATGTGAGATCCATACAGCCAAGACAGGCCGTGTGGTTGTGGAGGAGGCGGAGAAATATCCGCCGGATATCTGCTTTATGGACATTCAGATGCCGGGCTTAAGTGGAATCCAGGCAATCCGGGAAATTCAGAAATTTAACAGATCTGTGGTCTTTGTGATCATTACAGCCTATGATAAATTTAATTATGCCAGGGAAGCGGTAAATCTTGGAGTTATGGAATTTCTTACCAAGCCGGTAAACAAAAAGGTGATTCTGGAAATATGCTCCAAAGCTATGGAAAAGGTAGATTCCACAAGACAGAAGCGAAGCGATGATCTCCGTATCCGTGAAAAGCTGGAGACAGTTGTACCCATGATCGAAAGCGGATATATCAATAATATTCTTCTGCAGGATGATTTTCAGACATATCAGGATAATTACAGGGAGCTTCTGGATATCCGGGAAGAATATGGATATATGATCGTGGCTGAATTTGGGGATTCCACGGAAAATGGCGTTCTTACCAATGCGGTGGGGGCCAGTGTGAAGGCAAACAAATTTTATTCCACATTCCGGGAAATTGCTCAGGGATTTTTTGAATGTCTGGTAGGACCCATTATGGGAAACCGTATTGTACTGCTTGTTCCATACCGTAATTCCAGGGAGTCCTATGAGGAACGTGTGGAGGTTGTAACAAGAACCAGAAACATGGTACATAAGCTGGAAAGCAGGATCGACAGTAAATTTCGCTGTGGTATCGGCCGGGTGAAGGAGATGGGAAGCACCATGAAAGAATCCTTCAAGGAGGCCATGATCGCACTTCGGGAAAGCACCAGCCATGTGATACATATTGAGGATGTTCCGGCTGCACAGAAATATGACGGCGAATATCCAAGAGATCTGGAACGTCGCTATGAAAAGCGGGTGATGGATAAGGATGTGGCAGGAGCTTTAAGCTGTGCCGAGGAATTTATCCGGTGGATGGAGAAGCAGCCGGGAGTAGATCTGGAGGACATGCGCATCAAGATCCTGGAGCTTGCGATGGGGGTGGAAAAAAAGGCCTTTTTTGCAGGTACCGTGAAATATGCGATCAGCTGCCGCAGAAATTATATTCATGAGATCCAGGAATATACAGATATAGAAGGAATGAAAAAATGGTTCCTGGGCAAAACATCAGAAATCTGCAGTAACATGGAAAGTGCAAGGGAAAAAGAAGCGGTTTCTATTATCGAAAAAGCAAAGTCCTATATTCGGGACAATTACAAAAAAGATATTTCACTGGATGAGGTGTCACGGGAGGTGGATATCAGCCCTTATTATTTCAGCAAGCTTTTTAAGCAGGAGACCGGAGGAAATTTTATCGAGTATCTTACAGAAGTGCGGCTTCGGAATGCAAGAGAACTTCTCAAGGATTCAGGGCTTTCCATCAAGGAGATCTGTGCGGAATCCGGATACAGCGACCCAAATTATTTCAGCAGGATATTCAAAAAATACGAAGGCGTGACACCAAGTGAATTCAGAGAGAGGTTGAGGTAGACAATATGAGCGGGGGGAAAATGATCAGAAAGCTGTTGATCTTGCTGTGTCTGTTGACATTGATGCTGAATGGCTGCGCTTCCGAAAAAACAAAGCAGACAGCTGCACAGGAAAACGATACAGAGGAAGACAGTGGTGAAAAGAAAATTCAGATCGGTCTTACAGTGGATTCTTTTGTTATTGAGAGGTGGATTCGTGACAGGGATGTATTCGTGGCAACAGCAAGGGAGCTGGGAGCGGAAGTGAATGTTCAGGATGCGGGAGCAGATACAAAAGAGCAGATCAGCCAGATTGACTATTTTATCAAGAAGCATATGGACGTGATCGTGATCATTGCCAGAGACTGCAAAGCATTATCTGAGGCTGTGGAGCGTGCCCACAATGCAGGAATCAGGGTGATCTCCTATGACCGCATGGTAAATGATGCGGATACAGACATGTATATTTCCTTTGATAACCGGAAAGTCGGAGAGATCATGGCACAGTCCATGATGGAAGCGATCCCTGATGGCGGAAAGATTTTTATGATCCAGGGCTCTGCTTCAGATAACAATGTGGACATGGTAAAAGAGGGATTTGAAGACACTCTGAAAAACAGTGATCTGAAGGTAGTTTACGAAGCCAACTGTGAGGGCTGGATCGCAGAGCTGGCAGCAGATTATGTGGAGGAAGCACTGGAAGAGTATCCTGATGTAAAGGGAATCATGTGCGGAAATGATGATATTGCCAGCCAGGTGATACAGATTCTTGCGGAAAACCAGCTTGCCGGACAGGTGATCGTGGTAGGCCAGGATGGTGATCTGGCTGCATGTCAGCGTATTGTGGAAGGAACCCAGTACATGACAGCATTTAAATCTATCGAAGATCTGGCACGCCAGGCAGCTGAATATGCGGTGAAGATGGCAGAAGAGGGAAAGATTCCGTCAGATGTGACAGATACCATGAGCGATGGAAGCTATGATATCCCGGCGAAGGTGCTGGAACCGGTTGCCGTTACAAGGGATAATATTGATGAGGTGATCATTGACGGCGGTTTCCACAGACGAGATGAAGTATATCTCAATATAGATTACGATACAGAGTAATGCAGAACAGATTGCATACCGGCATATATGTGGCAGTGAAATTCTGCAAGTAATGTGGCAGTGTATCCATATGCGCAATAATACACAATTATGACAAAAATCAATAGCAGATTTTTGGTGCAAAAATGTCTTGCCTGATGCAGGGCATTTTTCTTTTGCAAAAAAATGTCTCTGTCCTTGCCAACTATGTCCAGACAGTCCTGTGTTATAGTAACATCATCAAAGGAAACGTGATTCCAAAAACAAATAATGAAACGGAGGATTTTACAATGAAAAGAAAAATGGTATCTGCACTTCTTTGCGCAACAATGGTAGCTGGTATGGTGGTAGTTCCGGCAGCAACAGCACAGGCAGCAGACAAGAAACTGATCGGTGTTACCATGCCGACCAAGGATCTCCAGAGATGGAACCAGGATGGCGATAACATGAAGAAAGAGCTGGAGGCAGCAGGATATGAGGTAGACCTTCAGTATGCATCCAATGATGTAAGCACACAGGTTTCCCAGCTTGAGAACCAGGTAGCAAACGGATGTGACCTTCTGGTTGTGGCATCCATCGATGGAAGCAGCCTTGGCGAGCCTCTGAAACAGGCCAAAGAAAAAGGAATTCCGGTTATCTCTTATGACCGTCTTCTTATGAATTCCGATGCAGTAACCTATTATGCAACATTTGATAACTACAAAGTAGGTCAGAAACAGGGCGAGTACCTGGTAGATGCACTGGATCTTGACAATCAGGACGGACCATTCAATATTGAGCTGTTCACAGGAGATCCTGGCGATAACAACTGTAACTTCTTCTTCGGTGGTGCAATGGATGTTCTCCAGAAATACATCGATGACGGTAAGCTGGTAGTAAAATC
Source organism: Blautia sp. aa_0143 (assembly GCF_004167315.1). Lineage (NCBI taxonomy): Bacteria > Bacillati > Bacillota > Clostridia > Lachnospirales > Lachnospiraceae > Blautia > Blautia sp. aa_0143. The sequence continues at coordinate 117,550 of NZ_RCXU01000004.1, read as the reverse complement.
CGGTCAGACAGAGTTCGAGCAGGTTGCTACAGCTAACTGGGACAGTGCAAAAGCACAGGATAGAATGGATACTATCATCGCAGGTAACTACTCTGACGGAACAAACCTTGACGCAGTTCTCTGCTCCAACGATTCCACAGCCCTTGGTGTTGAGAATGCACTGGCAGCTTCCTACACAGGAGAATATCCGATCATTACTGGTCAGGACTGTGACACACCAAACGTTAAGAACCTTGTAGCCGGAAAACAGGCAATGTCTGTATTCAAAGATACAAGAGCTCTTGCATCTGCAGTAGTAAAAATGGTTGACTCCATCATGAAAGGTGAGGAGCCGGAAGTGAACGATACAAAATCCTATGATAACGGAACCGGTGTCATCCCGACATATCTTTGCGATCCGGTTGTTGTTACAACAGATAACTACAAAGAGATCCTGATCGACTCCGGATACTACACAGAGGATCAGATCAAATAATCAGAATTTTTAAGAAAGAAATTTATCACATGCAGGCGGGGAATATAACCGCCTGCATGAACAGTGGAAAGGGAGGGAAATTGAGTTGGCTAAGATACTTCTGGAAATGAAAAATATCACCAAAACTTTCCCAGGTGTAAAGGCACTGGATAATGTTAATCTCCAGGTCGAGGAAGGCGAGATCCACGCACTGGTAGGTGAAAACGGTGCCGGTAAATCTACATTGATGAATGTATTAAGTGGTATTTATCCGTACGGTTCGTATGAAGGAAATATTATTTATGATGGTGAGATCTGTAAGTTTAACACTATCAAAGACAGTGAACATAAAGGAATTGTAATCATCCACCAGGAACTTGCTCTGATCCCGTACATGACCATCGGGGAGAACATGTATCTGGGTAATGAAAGAGGCAAAAGCTTTTCCATCAACTGGAATGAAACTTATGGAGAAGCAGATAAATATTTGAAAATAGTAGGACTGGAGGAATCCTCCAGAACTTTGATCAAGGATATTGGTGTAGGTAAGCAGCAGTTGGTTGAGATCGCAAAGGCACTTGCAAAGAATGCAAAGCTGCTCATTCTGGATGAGCCTACCGCATCACTGAATGAAGATGACTCCAAAGCTCTTCTGGATCTTCTTCTGAAATTCAAGAAGCAGGGAATGACCTCTATCATCATTTCCCATAAATTAAATGAAATCTCCTATGTAGCAGATAAGATCACAGTTATCCGAGATGGATCTACCATTGAAACACTGGATAAAAAGAAAGACGATTTTTCTGAGCAGAGGATCATTCAGGGAATGGTTGGACGTGAGATGACAGATCGGTTCCCGAAACGTCCAAATGTAAAGATCGGCGATGTTTCCATGGAGATTAAAAACTGGAATGTTTATCATCCGCTGTATACAGAACGTAAGGTGGTAAATAACGTATCCTTTAAAGTACATAAAGGAGAGGTTGTCGGTATTTCAGGACTGATGGGAGCAGGACGTACAGAACTGGCTATGAGTATTTTTGGCAAGAGCTATGGAACTAAAATTTCTGGACAGGTGTTCATGAACGGAAAAGAAGTGAAGCTGAATACAGTTCAGGAAGCCATCGACAACAAGCTTGCTTATGTTACAGAGGATCGAAAAGGAAACGGGCTGATCCTTTCCAAGTCCATAAAGATGAACACTACGCTTGCAAACATGTCTGGTATCAGTAATGGAAAAGTGATCGATACGGATAAAGAATACGCAGTTGCTGAGGAATACAGGAAGAAACTGAAAACCAAGTGTCCGACAGTTGAGCAGAATGTCGGAAACCTGAGCGGTGGTAATCAGCAGAAGGTCCTTCTTGCAAAATGGATGTTTGCAGAGCCGGATATTCTGATCTTGGATGAACCTACAAGAGGTATTGACGTAGGAGCCAAATATGAAATCTACTGTATCATCAATGACCTGGTCGCAGCAGGAAAATCTGTGATCATGATCTCTTCTGAGCTTCCGGAAGTGCTTGGAATGTCAGACAGAATCTATATCATGAACGAGGGCAGATTCGTAGGAGAGGTAAGTGGTGAGGAAGCTACATCTGAGCTGATCATGTCCAGGATCGTGAAGTCAGGTAAAGGAGAGTAAGAAGATGGAGAAAAAGATTAGTTTTTCAGAAATATTAAAAAAATATACCATGGTCATTGTTCTGGTATTTGTTGTGATCATGTTTTCTGTGAACACAAAGGGCGTTATGCTTCTTCCGCAGAATGTAAATAACCTGGTAGCCCAGAATGCATATGTATTTATTCTTGCAACCGGTATGCTGTTCTGTATTTTAACAGGTGGTAACATCGATCTGTCAGTTGGTTCTGTTGTATGCTTTGTTGCTGCTGTCGGTGGTAAGATGATGGTTCTCAACAGTATGAACCCGTATCTCACTATGATCGTGATGCTTCTTGTGGGTATTGCCATTGGTGCATGGCAGGGATTCTGGATCGCTTATGTACGAATTCCTCCATTTATTGTTACTCTGGCAGGTATGCTTGCTTTTCGTGGCCTTTCCAACGTAGTTCTGGAAGGACAGACCCTGGCCCCGATGCCGGATGCTTATCTGGCTCTGTTCAATAACTATATTCCGGACTTCCTTGGTGGAGGTGAAGGATTTAACAGAACATGTTTCGTAGTTGGCATTATTGTCTGCATCGTCTATGTTGCACTTGTTATGAAAAACCGTGCAGACCGTGCAAAAAAAGGCTACAGTGTTGAGTCTTTCGGTGGTGTTGCAGTGAAGATGGTTCTGATCTGTGTAGTTGTTCTTGCATTCATGTTCAGACTTGCTCAGTACAAAGGTATCCCGAATTCTCTTCTCTGGGTTGCAGTGATCATCGCGATCTATACATACATTGCTTCCAAGACTACAACAGGCCGTTATTTCTACGCAGTTGGTGGTAATGAGAAGGCAACAAAGCTTTCCGGTATTGATACGAACAAAGTTTATTTCCTTGCTTACTTGAACATGGGTCTTCTGGCTGCTATCGCAGGTATGGTGACAATGGCCAGATTGAATTCTTCCAACCCGCAGGCTGGTACAAACTTTGAGATGGATGCGATCGGTGCTTGTTTTATTGGTGGTGCTTCTGCTTATGGTGGTACCGGTACAGTTCCTGGTGTTATCATTGGTGCACTTCTGATGGGTGTTCTGAATCTTGGTATGAGTATCATGGGTATTGACCAGAATATCCAGAAGGTTGTTAAAGGTATGGTTCTTCTGGCAGCGGTTATCTTCGATGTTGTCAGCAAGAGAAAATCTTTTATCGTAAAATAATAATAGTCAGCGAATCAGGACAGCAGGTTTTCGGAGTGATCCGGAACCTGCTGTTTTTGGGTGTATATACTGTTGTTTTATGTAAGGTTATTTTGTTACTGTTCACTGGTCAATGTCATTTAGTTAATTTTCAAGGTTAGATCTTATACATGAGGTCTAACCTCTTTTTTAGTTTTTCCCTAAATAGGGGTTGACACTTCAACTCAAATGTGCGGCCGCTCTCACTACTGATTGGTTTTTAGAAGTAGTGAGAGCGGCCCTTGTAGTTAAAGAAGCATCTGCACGATGCAAATACAACTACAAGGAGATTTTTTTATGCTACAAAACCAAATCAAAACCATATTTAAAAGGGCACTGAAAAAGTCTGATTCTAAAAAAGAATTGGGCTTTTTTGTGAAAATTTCGGTCGCCCGGCAAAGGAACCAGAAATGATGTTTAAACTGCTTTTCCTGAAAAAACTGTACGATCTTTCTGACGAAGCCCTGATTAGCAGCGCCCAGACGGACATGGCATATAAATTTTTCCTTGACCTGGAACCAGAAGCAAAAATGATAGATCCCAGTCTTCTCACAAAATTCAGAAAAACTCGTATTACAGAAGATATTCTGGAAGAAATGTTAAAAGAAACCATTCAACAGGCTTTGGATAAAAATCTGATCAAATCGGGAACCATTATCGTTGATTCCACCCATACAATTGCTTCTGTCTGGGCAAAATCTCCAACGCAGATTCTGCGGGATATGAGCAAACAACTTCGGAAAGAGGTTTATAAAACAGCTTTTGAATTATCAGAGCGATTTCCTGAGAAACCCTCTTTGGAAGCAGGACTGGATGAAGAAATTGCCTATACTAGGGAACTACTCCAGGTTCTGGAGGAAGGAATAAAATCCTGTGGAAATAAAAAGATACAGAAACTTTCTCATGAAATGAAAGAACTACTAGAAGATGAGCGGCTCAAAGAGATCCGATCCAAAGATGATAAAGATGCACGGTTTGGACATAAAACGGCAACCAGTACGTTCTATGGATATAAGAATCATCTTGCGATGACTGAAGAACGTCTCATTGCGGGGATCACTGTAACAGATGGAGGAGCACCAGATGGGCAGGAATTACCAAAACTGATAGAAAACGCGAAGGAAAATGGAATAAAAGTTACAGAAGTTATAGGCGATATGGCATATGTCAGTGATGACAATCTGGAAGTCTGCGGAAAAGAGATTACATTGATTGCCAGAACCAATACAGCAGTAGCTGCTGCAGCAAACGGGAACCTTGAGGAAGGTTTCTGCTTTAATAAAGATGCTGGGATGCTGCAGTGTCCTGCCGGAGAGCTTTCCACGCGTGTAGAAAAAAGAACGGCAAAAAATGGGAATACTTATTTAAGATATATATTTAGCAAAGTAACGTGTCGGAAATGTCCCCAAAGAGAAAAATGCCGTGTAGGAAGATCAAACGCTAAAACAAGAAGCTACAGTATCACGCAAGCAAGCGAGAAAAATCTTGAAAGGCTTAAATTTGAAGAAAGCGAATATTTTCAGGAGCGAATGAAGATTCGGCACAGGATAGAAGAAAAGAATGGAGAACTAAAGGAAGCTCACGGTTTGCGTAAAGCAGATTCGAGAGGTTTATTTGCTATGCATCTGCAAATGTATTTTACGGCATTTACAGCAAATGTAAAACGAATAGTAAGATTAGATGAGCTGGCTATGGAGTAAACCATAGCTTTTTATGATTTTCCTAAGTAAAGATTTGAAAATAATATAAAAGAAAAACTTCCACTTAAGAAGAAATGGAAGTTTTTCAGTGCCCTTCAAATACAAGGGGTGTGGCACTTTTATCTGCATACACGAAACATAGTAATGTTTTATCTCCGCTTACTTTTTTTCTGAATTCCTTTCATTTTCCGTTTTGTTATGAATTGATAGTCTGTTCTGAATCCACAGGTTTCGTGGAGATCGTCAGTGATTTTCTGACGTTCATATACCGGCATGAAACCCTGTTCTTCTACATCTGCAAATTTTATGTCTTTTAAAATATGGAGCAATTGTTCTGTAGTATAAGTTCCTTTCAAAGCGCGGTTTAATAACCGGATTTGTATAGGACTGAGTGATATAAAAGGACTCGGAATTTTTTGATTTTGATGTTGTTATACGCACAATAATTACCGCTTCCACTGTTATAGTACATATCACTAAATATTACTATATAATAAAAATAAAAATTTGACAAAAAAATAAGCCTGTTTCAAGGCTTTGCGGTACTTTTTTGAATTTCAATGTGTCAAACTCCCGTGTAACAAGAAAATAAAAAAATATAAAGTTTTAGTTGTTGCCCGTTATCTTTTCTGATATAATAAGTCCAAATCTTAATACTCTGCCGTGATAAAATGTGAAACTGTCACGAAGGAGGCTAAAAGGAGAAACTACAAATGAAAGAAAAGAAAGAACGGGCCAAACGTCTGCCCACTTTTGCGGAATCGATCACACCGATCGTCGCAATGCTCCTGATCCTTACCATCGGAAAAGGCGTATTCGGCTACAGCACAGAGCCGCTTCTGATCATGGTAGCTGCAATCGCAGCATTTATCGCGTTCCGTGTAGGCATTACCTGGGATGAGATGATGGATGAGATCTGCACCAAGATCGCAAAGGGCATGCCTGCCATCCTGATTCTTGTATGTGTTGGCGCTATGGTTGGTACCTGGATGGCATCCGGTACCATTCCGATGATGATTTATTACGGCGTCCAGATCGTAAACCCGAAATTCATGCTGGTTACCGCGTTCCTGATCGAGGCAGTGGTTTCGGTTGTTACCGGTACCTCCTGGGGTTCCGTTGCAACCATGGGTGTTGCCCTGATGGGAATCGCAAGCGCCCTTGGCGTATCCCTTCCGGCTACTGCAGGCGCCTGCATCGCAGGTTCCTACTTTGGTGACAAGATGTCTCCGCTGTCCGATACCACAAACCTGGCTCCGATCGCGGCAGGCAGCACACTGTATGAGCATATCGGACATATGTTCTACACCACTGTCCCAGCAACCATCGTTTCCCTGGTGGTATATGCCATTGTTGGTATGAACGCAGATGTAAGCGCAGATATTACTTCTGACACCGTTACTACTTTATTAAGCCAGCTTTCTTCCATGTACAGCTGGAACCTGCTGATCATCATTCCGGTAGTGATCGTGCTGGGCGGCTCCCTGCTTCAGAAGCCAACCATTCCGGTTATGCTTCTTTCTACTTTTGTAGCAGGCTTGGAGAGTGTCTTCATTCAGCACGTAGCGTTAGGAGATGTGTTAAAGGCAACCGTAAACGGTTTTGATGTATCCATGATCCACCGTGCAGGATTTGACACCGAGACCTGTTCCGAGGCCGTAACCAAGCTGTTAAACCGCGGCGGTATGAACGGCATTATGAGCACCACACTTCTGGTATTCTGCGCATTCTGCTTCGCAGGTATCATGAGCCGGGCTGGCTGTCTGGATGTGGTACTCCAGAAGATCTTAAGCGTGGCAAAGAGTACCGGTGCGCTGATCACCGCAACCGTTGCAGCCTGCATTACCATGGCACTGACCACCGGTAACTCTTACCTTGCCATTCTGATTCCGGGCGAGATGTTCCGTGACGCTTACAAAGAGCGCGGGCTTGCGGCAAAGAACCTGTCCAGAACCCTTGAGGATGCCGGTACCGTAGTTGTACCGCTGATCCCGTGGTCCGCAGCAGGTGCTTACATGGCTTCCACCCTTGGCGTAGAGACTTTGGATTACCTTCCATGGGCAATCCTGTGCTACACCGGCTGGATTTTTGCAATCATCTGGGGCTTTACCGGATTTGGTATTGCCAAGCTCGATGATGAGAAGAAAAAGGAGAACTAAATACGATGTCCAGAGTGCTTTTGATTAAAAACGCGAATCTGTATGATCCGGATCCAAAAGGAATCCGTGATATCCTGATCGTAGATGAAAAAGTATTTTCTGTGGCAGAACACATCGATCCACCGGAACTTTCTGCTCCGGTGGAAGTTGTTTCTGCAGATGGAAAAATGGTAATTCCTGGTTATGTGGACCAGCATGTTCATGTGATTGGCGGGGGCGGCGCAAAGCTTCTGGTTACACGGCTTTCTTCCCTGCATGAGGAAGTGCGTGATGCTGTAAAGGCAGGGGTTCCGGTGGAAAAAGCCATCCGCATCTGCGGGGAGAACCCGGCCAGAGCCAACGGATTATTCCCGAAAAAGGGCTGCATCCGTCCGGGCAGCGACGCGGATCTTGTGATCCTGGATGAGGAATTTCTGGTAGATACGGTATTTGTCCGTGGACAGAAAATGGTGGAGTATGGAAAAGCACTGGTAAAAGGCACCTTTGAGACAGACTGACAGAAGCTTTGAAATAGAAAAGCGGAAAAGAAAGAGACAGGAGAATTGACATTATGATCAAGTTACTGAAAAACGCGAATGTGTACGCACCGGAGAAACTGGGAAAGAAAGATATCCTTATTGAGGGGGAAAAAATCCTTCTGATGCAGGATACTATTGAGGGATATGAGGGACTTCCGGGAGTGGAAACCTATGATCTGGAGGGAAAGACCGTTGTTCCGGCTTACATTGACATGCACGTGCATATCACAGGCGGCGGCGGAGAGCAGGGGCCGGCATCCCGTGTACCGGAATCCCAGCTCAGTGAATTCTTCAAAAATGGTATTACCACGGTAGTCGGACTTCTGGGAACCGATGGCGTAACCCGCAGTGTGGAAAATCTGGTCGCAAAAGCTCGCGCCCTGACCGAAGAGGGCATGACCGTGTACATTCTGACCAGTTCCTATGGTTACCCGCCGACCACCCTGACCGGAAGTGTAGAGCGCGATATCATCCTGGTTCCACCGATGATCGGTGTGAAGGTAGCGGTATCGGACCACAGAAGCTCCAACCCAGGCGGAGAAGAGCTGATCGCGCTGGCTACTGCAGCGCGCAGAGCCGGCTTACTCAGCAATACCCCTGGCCTGGTAACCATGCACATGGGTGACGGAGAGGGAAGACTGGATCCGATTTTCTATGTGCTGGATCATTCCGACGTTCCAGCCAAGAACCTGCTGCCGACCCACATCTTACGCAATCCTGGACTGATTGATGCCGGCGCGGATCTGGTGCGCCGTGGCGGCTACATTGACTGCACCGCCGGCGCCGATGATGTGGAGGTCGAATCCGATGCTCTGAAGCTCTATGAGCTGTTGCACCGCGAAGATGTGAGCCTGGATCATGTAACCATGTCCAGTGACGCGTTCGGAAGCCAGCCGCGCTTCAACGAAGAGGGCGAGTGCATTGGCCTGACCTACGCGTCCCCGAAGTATCTGCACCGTACCATCCAGATCCTGGTAAGAGAGGGCATGCCGCTGGAGGATGCCTTACAGCTTCTGACCAGCACTCCGGCCGTACTCCTTGGCAAAGAAGGAATCAAGGGCTGTGTAGCGGAAGGCGCAGACGCAGACCTTCTGGTACTGGATGAGAATCTCAACATCAACAGCCTGTTTGCCCGCGGCAAGGTCGCTGTGTGGGAGCAGGAAGTGAAGATGAAGGGCAGATTCGAGCAGTAAGGAAAAACATACAGGAGAAGGACTGTGATTGACTTATTGGTGGTGCTTCTGCTTATGGTGGTACCGGTACAGTTCCTGGTGTTATCATTGGTGCACTTCTGATGGGTGTTCTGAATCTTGGCATGAGTATCATGGGTATTGACCAGAATATCCAGAAGGTTGTTAAAGGTATGGTTCTTCTGGCAGCGGTTATCTTCGATGTTGTCAGCAAGAGAAAATCTTTTATCGTAAAATAATAATAGTCAGCGAATCAGGACAGCAGGTTTTCGGAGTGATCCGGAACCTGCTGTTTTTGGGTGTATATACTGTTGTTTTATGTGAGGTTATTTTGTCGGTTTTCGTGGTTTTATGGGGGATGTGCTTGTTTTTAGGAGAACGTTATATTATAATAAGGGCAAGTGACAGAAAATACGAAATTATGTTGTCGGGAGGCTGTAATGGGAAATACAGTAACGATCTGTTTTGCAAATAATAAGGGCGGCAGCGGAAAGTCCACCAGCTGTTCCAATGTGGGAGCGGCACTGGCCGGCATGGGTAAGAAGGTACTGATGGTAGACGGTGATATGCAGCTGAATCTTTCCCTTTCTTTTTTTTCGGAGGAAGAAGTGCTTGAGATGGCAGCAGGGGAAAAGAATCTCTACTATGCTATCGGTCATCAGTCGGATCTCAGCGATTTTATCGTGCATACGAAGTATGAGAATCTGGATCTGGTTCCGTCGTCTACGCTGATGAGCTCCGTGGAATATGAGCTTTTTACAAAATGGCAGAGAGAGTTTATCCTGCGGAAATGTCTGCAGAAGGTTAAAGATTCCGGAGTGTACGATTACATTCTCATTGATGCACCGCCTACTCTTGGCGGCTGGGTGATGAATATTTTATGTGCATCCGATTATGTTCTTGTTCCGGTAGAGGCAAGTCCGTGGGGTATGTTTGGTCTTGCAAATATGTTTGATTTCCTCAATGAAGTCAGGGAGATCGCTCCGGATTTAAAGGTTTTGGGAATCGTAGTAACCAAGGCAGATGCCAGAAAGAATTATTTCAAACAGACTATGGAAACACTGAAAGAAATGGAAGGAATCTATCTTTTCGAATCTTTTATCCGTGTAGACAGCTCCATCGAATGGTCCCAGGACAGCAGTGAACCAGTTGTGGAGTTCAAAAAAAGCAGCCGCAGCGCAAAAGAGTACATAGCATTGGCAGAGGAGGTAATGAATCGTGTCAGTAGGTAAAGCAAGCATCGCAAGAGCAGTAAATGCAGAAAAAGCATCCAAAACAGAAACAAAAACAGAGGTAAAAGAGGCTGAGGTTAAAGCAGCAGAGAAGCCGTCAGAGGTAAAAGCTGAAACAGCTGAAAAAGCGGCAGAAAAAACTACAGCAAAGAAAACAGCAGCCAAAGCTCCTGCAAAGAAGACCACAGCAAAGAAAGCAGCCGCAACAAAAACAACAGCAAAGAAAACCACTACCAGAAAAACAACAGCACGTAAAACCGCAGCAAAGAAAACAGCTGCAGCAGAAACAACAGGAACTGTAGCCCAGAACGTGATCAGCGGAGGAAACGCCGACGAACTCCAGGCCAAATTCCTCACCCCAAAGAAAGATGAGCCGGACAACAACCAGCCAGTAGGAATTAAAGACGAGCTTCCGGTTTATCTGCTGTAATCTTTGATTGAATTTTTTGAAAAGATAGTAATTGACAAATAAAAAGACTGCTATATATCTATATCACTATTGATAAGGTATACAGCAGCCTTTTATTTTGCCCTATAAAAATCTCAGTGGGACAGCGAAGCGCCTCCCTCGTATCTTTCTACATATTGTAATATGCAGCATACAATCCATTCTTCTCAAGCAGTTCAGCATGAGTGCCTCTTTCGGCGATACCCTCCTCCGTGATCACAATGATCTCATCCGCATCACGGATCGTAGAAAGCCGGTGCGCGATCGTAATGGTAGTACGATTTTTTGAAAGTTCCTCCAGACTCTTCTGAATCCAACGTTCGCTTTCGTTATCCAGAGCGCTGGTGGCCTCATCCAGGATCAGGATCGGAGGATTCTTAAGGAATACACGTGCAATGGAAATCCGCTGCTTCTGTCCGCCGGAAAGGCGTGTGCCACGTTCTCCGACATAAGTGTCGTATTTATCCGGAAGCTCCATGATAAAGTCATGGATACTCGCACATTTGGCGGCTTTGATGATCTCTTCATCGGAAGCTCCGGGCTTTCCGTAGGCAATATTATCCTTGATGGTTCCATCAAAAAGATAGACATCCTGCTGTACCATACCGATCTGGCTTCGAAGGCTCTTAAGAGTCAGCCCGCGGATATCCTTTCCGTCTACAGTAATGGAACCGCCGGTCACATCATAAAATCTGGGCAGGAGAGAGCAGATCGTGGTTTTTCCGCTTCCGGAAGGTCCCACCAGGGCAATGGATTTTCCTGCCGGGATATCAATAGAGATATCGGAAAGCACAGGAGTTTCATCATCGTTGTAATGAAAAGAAACATGGTCGTAACGCACATGTCCTTTCACGTCCGTAAGCTCCGCAGCGTTGTCTGCATCCCTGATCTCGGATTCTGTTTCCATCACATCCAGGAAACGGCGGAAACCGGAAAGACCCTTCTGCATCATTTCCACAAGTTCCACCAGGATCTGGATGGGGCTGATAAAGATTCCGATATACAGGGCATACATGGCAAGATCTGCAGTCTGCATTTCACCCTGAGCAATCAGATAGCCGCCGTAAACAAGAGTTACCAGGTACATCATGCCCTGGAAGAAAAGATTGGAACTCATGAAGCTTCCCATGCAGTGATAATTATCTCTTTTGGAAACAAGGAACGCTTCATTGCTTTTCTTAAATTTGACACGTTCGATGTCCTCGTTTGCGAAGGACTGCACCACGCGGATTCCGGAAAGCGTATCCTGAAGGCTGGCATTTACATCTCCGATCTTACGACGGTTTTCCATGAAGGTTTCCTGCATTTTTGCATTCTGGCGGAAGGAAAACACAAACATTACGATCACCAGGAGGATCAGCGGCAGTGCAAGCTTCTTGTTGATGAAGACCAGGAAGATAAAAGCACCGACGATCTTTACCAGAGAGATAAAAAGATTCTCAGGACCATGATGTGCAAACTCGGAAATGTCAAAAAGGTCACTGACCAGCTTGCTCATCATCTGACCGGAATTATTCCTGCTGTAATAGGAAAAAGACAGCTCCTGGTAATGGTCAAAAAGCTCCCGGCGCATATCACGTTCCATCTTTGCACCCATCATATGTCCCTGACAGGTTACATAATATTTGCAGAGACTCTGCACAATGTACATAACAAAAAGAGAAGCTGCAATCACAGGGAGGGCATGAAGAATAATATCCTTATCCTGTGTAAAGAGAGTTTTTGTCATAGTACGAAGAATCTGGGGATAAGCAAGATCTACCAGACTGATAACGGCTGCACAGATCAGGTCAATAAAAAAGACCGCTTTGTACGGGCCGTAGTAGTGGATGAATTTCTTGATGGTATTCATCGGAAAAGTACCTCCGTTTTTATGAAATGTATAGTGTTGTCTGAGCAAAAAATATTGCTGCCGGACATTCTATGTTCATCTTATCATAAGTGAGAATAAAGTCAAGATAAGTGAATTTCTGGCCTGTTTCGTTTCTGTATACTTTCTGAGAACAGGAACTATATGGCTGCTGTTCACAGGAAATATTCCGCAAGAGATTGTTGGCAACGGAGCGGATAGTGATATGAGGAGATATTTTTTGGAAAAAATCAAATTACTCCTTGACACAGAAGAACAAAACCCGTATAGTGTATTTCAGATTTGGTGTGTAACTGATAAGCAGGCATTAACCAGTCATAAATGTTATTATTTTTATTTGACGTTTATGGGGGTTGGTGTCTTTTTTTGTTGCCCACTTAAAAGATTCCCGCTCCAAAACGTCGAAAGAAAAGGAGAGAGAACATGAAAGACAAAATTTTCGGAGTTTTGCAGCGTGTGGGACGTTCCTTTATGCTCCCCATCGCAATCCTTCCTGTGGCAGGCCTGCTTCTTGGATTCGGCAGTTCCTTCACAAATGAAACGACCATTGCAACCTATGGACTTCAGAAGATTCTGGGAGACGGAACCATCTTAAATGCACTCCTAGTCATCATGAACAAAGTCGGAAGTGCGGTATTTGATAACCTGCCTTTGATCTTTGCAGTAGGTGTGGCCATCGGTATGGCAAAAAAAGAGAAAGAGGTAGCAGCTCTTTCCGCACTGATCGCTTACTTCGTTATGAACGTAGCCATCAACGGTATGCTGGTAGTAAATGACAAGATCACAGCAGACGGACAGATCGCAAAAAGCGTTCTGGAAGGTACTGTAACTTCTGTCTGCGGCATTCAGTCTTTGCAGATGGGTGTGTTTGGCGGTATTATCGTCGGCCTTGGTGTTGCGGCTCTGCACAACCGTTTTCATAAGATCGTGCTTCCAAACGCACTTTCCTTCTTCGGTGGTTCCAGATTTGTGCCCATCATTTCCACCATTGTATATATGTTTGTGGGAATCCTGATGTATTTCGTATGGCCGGCAGTCCAGAACGGTATTTATGCTCTGGGCGGTCTTGTAACAGGCAGCGGCTATGTCGGAACCCTGATCTTCGGTATTATCAAACGCGCGCTGATCCCATTCGGACTTCATCACGTATTTTATATGCCATTCTGGCAGACAGCCGTTGGCGGGACTATGGAGGTTGCAGGCCAGATGGTACAGGGCGGACAGAACATCTTTTTCGCCCAGCTTGCAGATTCCGCAAATGTAGCGCATTTCAGTGCTGATGCAACAAGATATTTTTCCGGAGAGTTCATTTTCATGATCTTCGGTCTTCCGGGAGCTGCTCTTGCCATGTACCGCTGTGCAAAGCCTGAGAAGAAAAAAGCAGCAGGCGGACTTCTTCTTTCAGCAGCCCTTGCATGTATGCTTACAGGAATCACAGAGCCACTGGAGTTCTCCTTCCTGTTTGTAGCTCCTGCATTGTTTGCAGTACAGGTTGTTCTTGCAGGCGCGGCTTATATGATCGCACATATGCTGAACATTGCAGTAGGACTTACCTTCTCCGGCGGTTTCCTGGATCTGTTCCTGTTCGGAATCCTTCAGGGAAATGCAAAGACAAGCTGGTTCAGGATTATCCCGGTAGGTATCATTTACTTTATTCTCTATTATGTGATTTTCACCTTCCTGATCAAAAAGTTCAACTTTAAGACTCCGGGACGTGAGGATGACGACACAGAAACAAAGCTTTATACAAAAGCAGATGTAAACGCAAGAAAAGAAGCCGGAAAAGCCGGTGAAGCAGCAGGAAGTACATCTGCAGACCCGGTAAGCGAAGCCATCACAGCCGGCCTTGGAGGAAAGAAAAACATCAGTGATGTGGACTGCTGTGCAACAAGACTCCGTATCACCGTCCATGACGCAGCAAGAGTCAACGACGATATTTTGAAAACAACAGGTTCCAGAGGAATCGTGAAAAAAGGCCAGGGTGTCCAGATCATCTACGGTCCGCAGGTAACTGTGATCAAATCCAAGCTGGAGGATTATCTGGAGACAGCGCCGAATGAATATTTTGAAGGTGCAAATGAGAAAGAAACAGACAATGCGGAAAATCAGGCTCAGTCTGATACAGAGCGTACAGCAGAAAGTACAGGTGAGGCTACTCAGAACACAGCTCCGACATCCGAAGCCAGCACGCAGCCAGAGAAAAAGGTTCTCAGAACAGCGATTGTCTACAGCCCGGTAACCGGTATCGCCGCAGACCTTTCCACAGCGCCGGATGAAGGCTTTGCGGAAGGAATGATGGGAGAGGGTGCTGTAGTCACACCGAAGGACCCGGTGATCTGTGCTCCGGAAGACGGCGAGGTAGAGTTTATTTTTGACACAAAGCATGCCATCGGATTCCAGACAGATACAGATCTTCCTATGCTCCTCCATATCGGCATTGATACTGTAAAGCTGGAAGGAAAAGGCTTCGAGATCCTGGTAGAGCAGGGACAGCATGTAAAAAAAGGCGAGCCGTTGATGAAGATTGACATCCCGTATCTTATAGAAAACGCTCCGTCCTTATGTTCTCCGATCCTTTGCACAGAGATCGAGGATAATCAGAGAGTACGCCTTCTTGCCAATGGAGAGATCAAGGCAGGAGAGCCGCTGTTCGCAGTAGAGACTGTGGAAGAATAGGGAATTTTTCAGCAATAATATAGAAGATTGGTTTTGTGAAAAGCGCGCCTAATGCCCGGGCGCGCTTTTCCTGTGGCGAAGAAAATAACTGTCTGTCAGAAGGGCTTTACACAAAAGAAAGATTCTGTTACGATAAAGAAAATCAACAGCTGCAGATAAAAATGTCGACTGAAAATCCGGGGCAGACAGTGGTGGAATGTGGAAAAGCAGCAGGATATATAAAAATGGTGGGGAAAAAGATGTACAGAGTGAGCAAGGTATTGAACAATAACGGCATCATTGCCATAAATATGGAAGAAAACCAGGAATATGTACTTCTGGGAAAAGGTGTGGGATTTGGAAAGAAGGTCAGCCAGCGTTTTGAGGCTCCGGCAGACTGTACCATTTACAGGCTGGCTCAGGAGACAGAACGTGGCTCAGCAAAAGAACTGGCAAAGAGCGTAGCACCGGAATTTCTGGAGATTGCAGATGAGATATTGAGAGAAGCTGAGAAGACCTTTGGGGATACCATAGACAGAAGGATCCTGTTTCCCCTTGCTGATCATATTTCCTTTGCAGTGGGACGTATCCGGAATCATGAGCAGATCAGCAATCCCCTGACGGATGATATCAAGGTGCTTTTTTACAGTGAATTCAAGGTGGCGGAGGTATTGAAGAAGATCCTGAAGGAGAGGATGGATATTGAGATCGACGAGCATGAGGTGGGATATGTGGCACTTCATATTCACTCAGCGCTTGGAGATGAAAAGGTGTCTGTTGCCATGCAGACAGCAAGAACGGTACGGGAATGCATCGCCATGATCGAGATGGCCACAGGAAGAAAGATCGATGTGATCTCCCTGTCCTACAACCGTATGATGAACCATATCAAATATATGGTAGCCCGTGTCTCCACAGGGGAGACACTGAAGCTGGATATGAATGAATATATAGAAGAAAAATATCCGGAATCCTACAGGATCGCAGAGGATGTCTGCGAGAGTCTGGGCAAAAGCCTTGGGAAAAAGCTGGACCCTATCGAGATTGGTTATCTTGCCATGCATATTGAGCGGACAGTGGAACAATAAATGTAAATGGCTGATCCGCCTCAGGGATTTACACAATAAATTCAATAGCTTTTTTGACAGCAGTACTCATGGCAGTACTGCTGTTTGTGACTAAGCAGACCTCTCTCTGAGGGAGCGGTTCTTTAAGCTGAAGGGCAAAAATCTTCCCGTCATTGATCACTTCCCGGGCAAGGGGCTCGGGGTAAAAGCCGATTCCCAGATTGTGGACGATCATGGGAAGGACCTGGTCTGTAGTTGCTGCCTCGATGTCAGGATGAAAAGAAACACGGTTTTCCATAAAGTAATTCATATACATTTCTCTGGTGCTGGTCCCTTCCGCAAGACCTACAAAGGGCAGATCCTGAAGCTCATGGATGCTGATAGGGGCAGTAGCCAGATCCTTATATTTGCTTCCGCATGCAAGGATCTCCCGGTAACGCAGGAGACTTTTTTTCTGTAAAGGCTTGCGGATGGAGATCGGAGTGGTGACAATAGCGAAATCCACCGCATAATTTTTCAGTGCCTGTACAGCCTGTGGAGTAGAATGGTTAAAGAGGCGCAGGCGAACATGGGGATATTGCTCGCGGAACAGCTCCAGCTTTTCCAGAAGGATCAGACGCAGGGCATTTTCGCTGGCGCCGATGGAAACCAGGCCATGCTCCAGCTCTCCGTTCTGGCGGATCTCCTCTTCGCCGATGGACAGCTGCTCAAAAGCCAGGGCAACGTGTTCATAAAGCTGGCGGCCTTCCGGTGTAAGTGCGATTCCCTTGTTGGAGCGGAGAAAGAGCGTACATTTCAGCTCCTGCTCCAGGTTGTTCATACAGCGGGTGATATTTGGCTGATTGTTGTGAAGAGCTCTTGCTGCCTTGGTAAAGCTCTTATACTGGGCTACATAATAAAAGATCCGGTAGTAGTCGTAAGTGATCATATATTGTCTCCATCCTGTGATATGATTTTAATATGTTTACGATATTAATAATACTTTTTACATTTGCTTCTGAGCAAACTATAATACACCCGAGGAAAAAAATCAATGACAGGAGTGATTTAGAGTGGTTTCAGGAGGCAGAAAGCTGCAGAGCGCAGACCGGCAGATGTCAGAAGCTTTTATCACAAGTGTATTTCTGGCAATGTCCGGCGGATTTCAGGATGCCTACACATACTTTACAAGAGATGAGGTGTTTTCCAACGCCCAGACAGGCAACGTGGTTCTGATGAGCCAAAATTTTATGACAGGACAGTGGGGAGACGGTTTAAGGTATCTGTTTCCTATTTTAGCCTTTGCCATTGGTGTTGTAGCGGCGGAGCGGATCCAGAGTACCTTTAAATATGCAAAAAAACTTCACTGGAGGCAGATGATCCTGCTGATCGAGATCCTGATCCTTTTTGCGGTGGGATTTATGCCGGGAGAATTGGATATGCTGGCAACCGTACTGGTATCCTTTTCCTGCGCCATGCAGGTACAGACCTTCCGGAAGGTGGGCGGTTATTCCTATGCAAGCACCATGTGCATCGGAAATTTACGAAGCGGCACGGCGGCGTTGTCCGTGTATTGTCGTGAAAAACGTCCGGAACAGCTGAAGCAGGCTCTTTATTATTTCGGGATAATTTTCTTTTTTGCCATTGGAGCCGGCGGCGGAGGAAATCTGTCCATGAGGCTGGGGATCCCGGCAATCTGGGTATCGGATGTTTTGCTTCTGATCAGCTTTATTCTGATGTTTTCCAGTAAACATAGAGATTAGAAAGGGTGAGGAATTGTGGAAAACAGCACATTATTCCCAAGAGAGGAAAAGGCGGAGCTTTTATTTGAAAAGATCCTGAAGGATCCGGAGGCGTGCAGACGGCTGACGGAGACCTTCTATGAATCCATGGATGCGGATACAGACATAGAATGCGGATATCTTCCTCCGGAAAAATTCGCCTATGCATTGCTGGACGCATATAAAAACCGTGATCTGACAGCTCTCCTTATGGCAATCTGCCAGAACAGTATGTTTGATCTTCTGCGAAATTCTTTTCTGGCACCGTTCAGGTTCAATGCAGATGGACAGGAGAATCCGGTGTTTCTCACAGATGAAAAAGGAAATTTTCTGCGGGAAAAGGGAATTCATGTAAGTGACAGGGATTACGACCGGTTCCGCAGGATATACAGGGAGAAGCAGGGTGTAAAGATGTATTTGGCGTATGGCTACCGGAAGCGACATGCCTATGATGAAGCTACCATGGAAGTAGAAGAGTACAAAATGGGCGAACATATCGGTGTGTTGCTGGTGTATGAGCTTCCGGACAGCGTAAGGGAAAAGGAAACGGAGGCACAGGCCTATGCGGCTGTATGGGATATCATGATGGCAATTCAGAAGAAGCTTCCAAGAGCTTTTGTGTATTATGGGCAGGATTCTGTGGAGGATGGTGGAAAACGTTATGACGGACTGGGCGTTTTTCTCCCCATCCATAAATTTGCGGACCGCCTGGAAAAAATGATCGGGATCGCTGATGAGATCGTAATGAAATAGAATGTACAAAAAAGGACTGCTTTTGTATTGCTCCGGTTATCAGAAGGATAGCTGATGACCGGAAGCTACAGAAAGCAGTCCTTTTTGTATGCCCGTCAGGTGCAGTAGCGGAACATTTTGTCCGTAAGGATCCTGGCGAAAATAAGGCCCAGAGGAAGAGCAACGATGATCAGGATCGCAGCTGCAAACCAGGAGGCGGAAACATTCAGGGACATGATCCCCAGATTGTAGATCGCCCGGTAGAGATAAAGTCCGGGAACCATGATCACAATGGATGGTACGGTAATGGAAATCCTGGGATATCCCACTTTGGTTTTGATGAGGGAGGCCAGAAGTCCGGCTGTCAGTGCTCCGAAAAAAGCCGCGGCAGCAGGTGGGAAACCGGCAAGATCAACAAGCTCCAGACGTAAAGTGTTGGACAGTGCGCCGATGAATGCGGCAGCTGCGGCTAGACGGACAGGGCTGTTGAACATGACCGAAAAGCCGAATACCCCGCAGAAGCTTGCCAGAAGCCGGAACAGGATCCTCTGAGCTGCCGAAAGCTCCAGAGGCAGGAAATCCACAGGCTTCAGATGAAGAAGCAGTGCCATCAGCCAGGCAGAGACAGCAGCCACCATTACAACAATAATGGCGTAGGCCAGTCGTTCCAGACCGGAACGCATATCCAGCTTGGCAAGGTCGATCCCGCTTGTGATAAACGGAAAGCCCGGAATGATAAACAGCATGGAACAGATGTACCCGGCCTCATGCTGGACGGAAATGTGGAACAGAAGCTCTGCCAGCTTCAGGAAGCCTGCATATACAAGACAGGCGGAGGAAACAGAAACTGCAATGCACATAAACAGAGTAAAATGATGCTTGCCAAGCTTGCAGCGGATGGCGTTTCCGATGCCTGCGCCTGCAAAAGCCAGGATCATTTCCAGCGGGCCACCGCCCAGAAGAAAAGTAAATGCACCACAGGCCAGTGCAGAAGCCAGTCCCAGGGCGGCAGGGGAATAAAGCCCGTGGATCCGCTCGATCTCATCTAACTGACTGTGCAGTGCTTCACCGCTCATATGGATACCCTCCGCAGGAAAATCACTGACAAAATGTTCCAGCCTGTTCAGCCTGGAAGTATTTACGCCGGTGGTAGTCAGACTAAGTGCATGGGAAAAACTGCTCTCACCGTCAAAGCAGGTGTAGCTTATGGACATCAGTCCGATATCTGCGGAGCAGGTGATACCAAGTGCTTCTGACAAGGTATTCATGGAACTCCGTACCCGCCAGGCACCGGTCCCGCAGGAGAGAAGCATCATGCCTGTACGGCCGATCAGGGAAGCTTTTTCGGAAAGAGAAGCTTCGGTAATGGGCTGGCTGTTCCTGGCGCTTACGTAGTTGTGCCAGGGGATTTTCATATGATTACGTTTAACCGGAATATCTGACACAGAAATCACTTCTTTCTATATATTAAAATCATATAGTTACTATTATAAATATATATAATAACTATAATCAGATATATTGTAGCCATTATTCTGAAAAAGTCAAGTATAGATGGAGTAAAATCTGACAGTACCAAAACGTCACTGTTAAAGATTTATCATTTTTTTGCGGAAAATGAATTTTTTTGGTTGCTTTTACGTACAATTTATGTATAATTGTGGATAGGGATGTTGGAATGACCAATTCCTATGGCAGGATGACAAAAACCTGCAGCAGTAGGTGGCTATCATAATTACTATTAAAGAAGAGAGGTAAATGTTAAGATGGCAAAAATCGATTTAACAAAGTATGGTATTACCGGAACAACTGAGATCGTGTACAATCCTTCCTACGAGACATTATTTGAGGAAGAGACCAAACCGGAGCTTGAAGGATTTGAGAAGGGTCAGGTCAGTGAGCTTGGTGCTGTCAATGTAATGACAGGTATCTACACAGGACGTTCCCCTAAAGACAAATATATCGTTATGGATGAGAACTCCAAGGACACAGTTTGGTGGACATCCGATGAGTACAAGAACGATAACCATCCGGCAACTCAGGAAGCATGGAATGCAGTTAAAGATCTTGCCAAGAAGGAGCTTTCCAACAAGAAACTTTTCGTAGTAGATGCATTCTGCGGAGCTAACAAAGACACACGTATGGCTATCCGTTTCATCGTTGAGGTTGCATGGCAGGCACACTTCGTAACAAACATGTTCATTCAGCCGACAGCTGAGGAGCTTGAGAACTTTGAGCCGGATTTCGTTGTTTACAACGCATCCAAGGCTAAAGTTGAGAACTACAAAGAATTAGGACTTAACTCTGAGACAGCTGTAATGTTCAACATTACAAGCCGTGAGCAGGTTATCGTTAATACATGGTACGGCGGAGAGATGAAGAAAGGTATGTTCTCCATGATGAACTACTATCTGCCGCTTAAGGGCATCGCTTCCATGCACTGCTCTGCAAACACAGACCTTAATGGAGAGAACACAGCTATCTTCTTCGGTCTTTCCGGAACAGGTAAGACAACACTTTCCACAGATCCTAAGCGTCTTCTGATCGGTGATGACGAGCATGGCTGGGATGACAACGGAGTATTCAACTTCGAGGGTGGATGCTACGCTAAGGTTATCAACCTTGACAAAGAGTCTGAGCCGGACATCTACAATGCGATCAAGAGAAACGCTCTTCTTGAGAACGTAACACTTGATGCTGAGGGCAAGATCGACTTCGCTGACAAGAGCGTAACAGAGAACACACGTGTTTCTTACCCGATCAACCACATCGAGAACATTGTTCGCCCTGTATCTTCTGCACCGGCAGCGAAAGAGGTTATCTTCCTGTCCGCAGATGCATTCGGCGTACTTCCTCCAGTATCTATCCTGACACCGGAGCAGACACAGTACTACTTCCTTTCCGGATTCACAGCTAAACTTGCTGGTACAGAGCGTGGAATCACAGAGCCTACTCCTACATTCTCCGCATGCTTCGGACAGGCATTCCTTGAGCTTCATCCGACAAAATATGCTGAGGAGCTCGTTAAGAGAATGGAGAAGAGCGGTGCGAAAGCATACCTCGTTAACACAGGATGGAATGGAACTGGAAAACGTATCTCCATCAAAGATACTCGTGGTATCATCGATGCTATCCTTGACGGATCTATCCTTAAAGCTCCGACAAAGAAGATCCCATTCTTCAACTTCGAGGTTCCGACAGAGCTTCCGGGCGTAGATCCTGCAATCCTTGACCCACGTGACACATATGCAGATGCTGCAGAGTGGGAGACAAAGGCTAAAGATCTTGCTGCAAGATTCGTTAAGAACTTTGCTAAATATGAAGGAAATGCAGCTGGTAAAGCACTCGTTGCAGCCGGCCCGCAGGCATAATCAGTCATTCCAACTGAATACAGATCGTAGACTTAACCGGGAGCGGATTTATCCGCTCCCGGTTTTTTGACAAACAACTGAGGATCTATTGTTTGATATAGAACTGTGCAGTGCGAAGCATGTTTCCAGACATGGAATAAACAGAAAGTTGAAGATATCTACCTGTAAAATAAAAAACTTTGGCTTGACTAACATAAGGTTCATGGTGTATCCTTTCTGAGAAGTTGAGCGGGAGACCCGTAAGACTGTAAAAATTCTCTTTGCACTGCATTACATTCGAACAGGATGCGAGATCAACAGTACAAACTGAGCAGGCGATGCTTTTCGGAATCGAAAATATTTATCGAAGGCATGGGGCCGGGCCGCAGGAAGCGGCAGCGGATATGGATTTAAACGTAATTGCAAAGAACCTGCATTCACGGAATATGAGGTGAAGCAGAATGTGACTTTGCTTTCAGACATATCTGCGGGACAGTGTATGTTTCGCAGGTATGTCTTTTTTACTGCAAAATATGGATGGAACAGAAGGTAGAAGCTGGGATATCCCTATACAGAAAAGAAAGAACACCGGCGGAAAATCGCACTGCAGCGAGTAGTGAAGGAACCGCCGGTTTTTTCACGGAAAATGTTGTGCCATAAGAAGAACCTGATCATATATTTAAAAGGAGATTCTGTTTATGGAACACACAGAAAACAAAACAATTATACATGATACAGAAAAAACAGCTTCATGGGAACAGCAGACAGCAATGAAGGTATCCGGGATCAGTATTCTGGTAAACCTTTTATTATCTGTATTTAAACTGATCGCAGGTATTGTGGCACATTCAGGAGCGATGATTTCGGATGCCATTCATTCTGCATCAGATGTGGGAAGCACCTTCATCGTAATCATCGGTGTCCGTCTTTCAGCAAAGAAATCGGACAAAGAGCACCAGTACGGACATGAAAGAATGGAGTGTGTCTCTTCCATTGTCCTTGCAGGAATGCTGCTTGTCACTGGTCTTGGAATCGGAATTACCGGTGCCCGTGATATCGTAAAAAGCACATCCGGTGGAACCATTGCCATTCCGGGAACACTTGCACTGATTGCAGCAGTGGTATCCATTGTGGTAAAAGAGTGGATGTTCTGGTATACAAGAGGTGCTGCAAAGAAGATCAATTCAGGAGCCCTGATGGCAGATGCATGGCACCATCGTTCAGATGCACTTTCCTCTATCGGAGCGTTTGTCGGCATCTTCGGTGCAAGACTGGGATACCCGATTCTGGACCCGATCGCCAGTATCGTGATCTGCGTTATGATCGCCAAGGCATCGATCGACATTTTCAGGGATGCCATTGACAAGATGGTAGATCATTCCTGTGATGCAAAAACTGAGGAATTCATGAAGAGAGAGATCCTCAAGGTACCGGGCGTCAGAAGAGTAGACCTTCTTAAAACCCGTCTTTTCGGATCCAAGATGTATGTGGATATCGAGATCGCAGCAGATGGAAATATTTCCCTTTTTGATGCACATGATATTGCGGAAAATGTACATCATACGATCGAGAATAAATTCAAAGATGTAAAGCACTGTATGGTGCATGTAAATCCGATCAACGGATAAAAAAACAAGCTGCCGGAGCAACTGTGATCGTCATCCGGCGGCTTGTTTTTGTATAGAGAAACACCCGGTAGGGGAGCTACCGGGTGTTTCGAGGGGAGTATAAATAATTAAATAAGGGGTTATGTAAAAAAAATTTTTGAAGGGTAAATTCTTTTTACAAGAATGATTATAATATAAACTGGAAAAAAAAGCAATATGATTTTGGCGAATAATCTCCAAACTTTTTGGGATACTATTTCCTGTAATAAAAAGCGGCAGAAAGCTTCGGAAAGCCGTAAAATCAACTTCATCAGGAGGTAATTCAAATGGCGAAAAATTACGAAACAGACAGAAATGAGTCTAATTATGCAGGAAAAAATCACGGGGAAAGTGCTTCCAGAAATTGCGGAAAAAACAGCTCTAAGAACAATTCTGGAAATTCTTCCAGGAACAGTTCCAAAAGCAGCTACGGAAACAAAATTTCCGATGAATATGATTCTGAGAAGGACAGAGGCTCTGACAGATATTAAAGGATAAGAAAAGCGGGAAAAGTCAGAGATGGCTTTTCCCGCTTAAATACATATAAGGGAACATTCACCCGGAAGTTTCCATATAATATACCAAAAAGAGGAGATTTTTTCCATGTTTCAGATCGAAACTATCTCTGCAAAAATGCTGGATTATTATGTGGAGCGCAGCGACGCTGTTATCATAGATCTCCGGGATCCTGCCGCCTACAGAAGGGGACATGTCCGGAACGCGGTAAATATTCCATACAGAGAGCTGGAGGAATATCTTGAGAAAAAACAGGATCAGAAATATCGTTTTCCCAAAGATAAGCTGCTGATATTTTACTGCGACCGCGGCGGCGCCAGCATGCAGGCTGCCCGGAGCCTGGCAAGACAGGGCTGTCGTACCAGGTCCGTGATCGGTGGATTTGCAGCCTACAGAGGGAGAAATCTTGTGCGCGGATAAAAAAAGCGGACGATATCAAAATAGATTGCGAATGCATATCTGTAACAAATCTTGTATTTTAAAGGAAATCATGATAATGTAAAGAACAGAGATAAAAACCAATACAAATTACAAGGAGAAAAGCTTATGAAATATATGTTTGCGTCCGATGTACATGGTTCGGCATATTACTGCCGGAAAATGCTGGAAGCATATGACAAGGAGAAGGCGGAGAGACTGGTGCTTCTGGGAGATCTGCTTTATCACGGACCAAGAAATGACCTTCCGAAGGAATACGCACCAAAGGAAGTCATCCGCCTTTTAAATGAGAGAAAAAACCAGATCTATGCAGTACGCGGAAACTGTGAGGCAGAGGTGGATCAGATGGTCCTGGACTTCCCGGTTATGGCAGATTACTGTATCCTTGCCATCGAAGGAAAAACGATGTACGCCACACACGGTCATATCTATAATAAGGATAATCTTCCGCCGATGATGGACGGAGACGTTCTGATCCACGGTCATACACATGTGCTGAAGGCAGAAAATATGGGAAATTATATCCTTCTGAACCCAGGTTCCGTATCCATTCCAAAGGAGGGTAACCCGCCGACCTATGCAATTCTTGAGAACGGAATTTTTACCATTAAAGATTTTGAAGGAAATACAGTACGGGAGATCACTTTATGAATCTGTGGGAATTAACGGCGCCCTGTCATTTTGGAACAGAGGCGGTGCTGAAGCGTGAAATACTGGATCTTGGCTATGAAGTGACCAGGGTGGAAGACGGAAGAGTAACCTTTGAGGCTGATGCCCAGGGTGTGGCAGACGCCAATCTATTCCTTCGTACCACAGAACGTGTGCTTCTGAAAGTAGGCGAAGTAAAGGCTGAGACTTTTGATGAGCTTTTTGAAAAGACCAAGGCTCTCCCATGGGAGAATTACATACCGAAAAACGGTAAATTCTGGGTAGCCAAGGCAAACTCCATCAAAAGTAAGCTTTTCAGTCCATCTGATATCCAGTCCATTATGAAAAAAGCCATTGTAGAGCGTCTCAAAGGCATCTACGGGATTTCCTGGTTTCCGGAAGACGGTCCGGAATTTCCTATCCGTGTGGCCTTTATGAAAGACGTAGCTCTGATCGGAATCGACACTTCAGGAGTATCCCTCCATAAGAGAGGGTATCGCCAGATGACTGTCAAGGCACCTATCACCGAGACTCTTGCCAGCGCTCTTTTGATGCTCACCCCCTGGAAAAAGGATCGTATTCTTGTCGATCCGTTCTGCGGAAGCGGCACCTTTCCTATTGAGGCGGCAATGATGGCAGCGGATATGGCGCCGGGACTGAACCGTCATTTTCTGGCCGAGAGCTGGGAGCATCTGATCCCGAAGGAATGCTGGGAGGATGCAAGAGAAGAAGCCAGAGAACGTGTAAATCTTGATATTGAAACCGATATCCAGGGCTTTGATATCGATGCAGCTGCCATCAAGGCAGCACGCGCCAACGCAAAAATGGCAGGAGTGGACAGACTGATCCATTTCCAGCAGCGCCCGGTCAGTGAACTCCGCCATTCCAAACCCTTTGGTTTTATCGTGACAAATCCGCCATATGGTGAGCGGATCGAAGAAAAATCCAATCTCCCTGCACTGTACCGTGAGATCGGTGAAAGCTATAAGGGGCTGGATCGCTGGTCCATGTATCTGATCACTGCCTATGACAAGGCAGAGAATGACATCGGCCGAAAGGCAGATAAAAACCGTAAGATCTATAACGGAATGATGAAAACCTACTATTACCAGTTTCTTGGACCACGTCCGCCGAAGAAAGGAAGTATTAAAGAATGAAAAAGATCATTTTTGCTACCGGAAATGAGGATAAAATGAAGGAGATCCGAAGGATACTTGCGGATCCTTCTCTGGAGATCCTTTCCCTGAAGGATGCTGGGATCCATGCGGATATTGACGAAAATGGAAAAAGCTTTGAAGAAAATGCCATGATCAAGGCAGAAGCAATCAGTAAAATGACCGGCGAGATCGTTCTGGCAGATGATTCCGGTCTGGAGATCGACTATCTGAACAAAGAGCCGGGAATCTATTCCGCACGCTATATGGGTGAGGATACTTCTTACCATATTAAAAACGCAAACCTGATCCAGCGTCTGGAAGGTGTACCCGATGAGAAACGTACTGCACGTTTTGTATGTGCTATTGCGGCAGTTTTCCCGGATGGCAGAAGAAAGACAGTCCGTGCTGCCATGGAAGGCCGCATCGGCTACGAGGAAAAAGGGGAGAATGGCTTTGGCTATGACCCGATCTTTTATCTTCCGGAATATGGCTGTACTTCCGCAGAGCTTTCCATGGAAGAAAAGAACAGGATCAGCCATCGTGGAAAAGCTCTTTGCCTTATAAAGGAAGAGCTTGTATGAAGGTGCTGATCGTAAGCGATACTCACGGAAGAGATGAAAACCTGGAGATCGCGATAAATCGGGAGGCTCCTTTTGACATGCTGGTACATTGCGGAGATGTGGAAGGCAGAGAATTTTATATCGAAGCCCTTGCAGAATGTCCCTGCAGTATTGTGTCCGGAAATAATGATTTTTTCTCGGATCTTCCGAGAGAAGATGTGATCGAGGTCGAGGGAAATAAGATCCTGGTAACTCACGGTCATTACTACGGTGTATCCATGGCCTTTGATCAGCTGGCAGAAGCTGCCCGCTCAAGGGGATGCAATGCGGCTTTTTTCGGACATATCCACGTACCGGTTGTTGAAAAGGAAGCAGGTGTGCTTCTGGTAAATCCCGGAAGTCTGGCTTATCCCAGACAACGGGGACGCCGTCCAAGCTATGCAGTAATGGAGACAGATGGAAAGGGCGAAATGCACGTAGAGATCCGTTACCTCTGATTCCGGCAGAAAAAACAAATAAACTGTCATAATTGATAAAATTTGTGCCAATATTCAGCATATATTAGTCAAAAACGATTGCGAAAGTCAGCTATGTGCTATATAATGAACAAGTAGTTGTTTTCCAGTAATATAGAGCATTCTTTAGGGTACTGACCATGAATGGGTCTCGTTCCTGAGAATGCAGCAGAGCGGAATGAGAAGGTCCGCTTTACATAAATGAAGGGGGAAAATACGCATGACTGCGGTTATTATAGGGAGTATCGGCTTTTTATGCTGCTTCCTGTATGATCATAACAGTATCCGATTGAAAAAAAGCTTTCTTCATCCGTTTTTTAGCATAGGATGTTTCCTGATCGCAGTGTCAACAGGTCTGGTGATCCGGAGCTGCTGGCCGCGGCGGGGAAGTTCTTTTTTTATTTCTGCTGTTTTTCTGACAGCAGCGATCCTGTTTCTGGGACTGTTGATCTATACATTGTTTTTTGCGCTGCCCTTTGATGAGACATATGTCAAAGAAAATCATGAAAGGCTGGCCTATACAGAGGGTGTTTATGCACTCTGCCGACATCCTGGCGTTCTGTGGTTCGCCGGATTTTATTTTTGCCTGGCCGGATTTCTGGGATCCGGGAAGGCAATGGGGGCTTTTGGGGTCCTTATTGTATGGAACATATTGTACATTTTTTACCAGGACAGGATCGTGTTTCCGGAAACATTCAGTAATTACGGAGCGTATCAGCAGACAACTCCCTTTCTGATCCCAGACCGAAACAGTACAGCTGCCTGCATAAAAACATGGCGAAAAGGGGGGAAAAGGCGGTGAGTCTTGGCGAAAAGCTTCGAAAACAGCAGTATGATGCTATCTGGAAAGAATATTGCGGATTTCTTGATCTGACAATGCAGGATTACATGAAGATCCAGAATCGTCTGATGGAAGAGCAGATCCAGCTCTGGTCAGACTGTGAACTGGGCAAAAGCATTCTGAAGGGCAGGAGACCGTCCGGGATCGACGAGTTCCGTCGGCTGGTACCTCTTACCACTTATGAGGATTATGCGGATATGCTCCTCCAGAAGAGAAGTGAAACTCTTCCGGGGAATCCGATCATCTGGATACAGACGACCTGGGAAGGCGGACGCCATCCGATAAAGGTAGCACCATACACAAGAAGTATGCTGGATACCTACAGGAACAATGTAGTTGCCTGCCTCATATTAGCTACAAGCCGTGAAAAGGGCAAATTTGATGTGGAGGAAACGGACAAGATCCTTTACGGACTGGCACCGTTGCCTTTTGCTACCGGCCTTTTTCCACTGGCGCTGAAAGAAGATATCGACATCCGTTTTCTTCCGGAAGTGGAAGATGCGGTAAATATGAGCTTTGGTGAGCGGAACAAAGAGGGCTTCAAGATGGCTATGAAACAGGACGTGGAATTTTTCTTCGGACTTGGAAGTGTGGCCTATGCAGTAAGCCAGAGCCTCACCGGAAGCGTATCATCAGGAAAAAGCAAAACCTCCTTTTCGGAACTTCTGCAGTATAAACCAAAGATGCTGAAAAGGATCCTGAATGCCAAAAAGATCTGTAAGAAGGAGAAACGGGAGCTTCTTCCGAAAGACCTTTTTCACCTGAAGGGATTTATGGTGGCAGGAACCGACAACCAGTGCTATAAGGATGATCTGGAGGAAATGTGGGGAGTTCGGCCCATGGAGCTTTTTGCAGGAACGGAACCTTCCATTATAGGAACCGAGACCTGGACCAGGAACGGAATGTACTTTTTCCCGGATACCTGCTTTTATGAATTTATCACCGAAAAGGATATGCTCCATAATTATGAGGATCCCACGTTCACTCCTCCGACCTATCTTATGGATGAGGTTGTTCCCGGGGAGAAATATGAGCTTGTGATCACTGTGTTGAAGGGCGGAGCCTTTGCCAGGTACCGTGTGGGAGATATGTATCGATGCGTGGGTCTTACCAACCAGGAGGATCGGACACAGATCCCAAGATTTGAGTACATAGACCGTGTTCCGTGGATCATTGATATCGCAGGCTTTACCAGGATTTCGGAAAATGGTATCAAAAGTGTGATCCAGCTGTCCGGGCAGCCGGTTACGGATTGGATCGCAGTGAAAGAATATAATGAGAAAAAACGCCCATATCTGCATCTTTATATAGAAGTAAAAAAAGAAGCGCTGATGTATCAGGCTATGAGCACGGATATTCTGAAAGAACTTCTGACCACGTATTTCAAATATATCGATCAGGATTACCGGGATCTGAAGAAAATCCTGGGAATGGATCCCCTTGTGGTGACCATCCTGCGCTGTGGTACCTTTCATCTGTATGAGTCCAGAAAAGGACGGAAACCACGGCATATGAGCACTCCTTATTATGAGGTGGCGGAACTTTTGAGACTGCAGGATGAAATCGGATTCGGGAATATGAGGAAGTAACTATGGAAAGCTATATATCATTTTCAATCATTTCAGTTTTTTTCTATACATTTATGATACTGACTCTTCTGGCTGGTAAGCGCAGCCGGATCATCAACAGTTTCATGTGTGTGCTGGGAGGAATGCTCTGCTGGACGTTGGGCTCTTTTCTGATGCGTATGGAGGCAGGACCCTCTTACATCCTGTGGTATTATGTGTCTCTGGCCGGAATCCTGTTTCTGCCATATTTTTACTATGTGTTCATCAGTGAATTCATGGGAGTGCGTATGGGCAGAAAAAGCAAGATCCCATTGCTTTTGATGCTGCTGCTTTTTGCAATCAACATCCCGGGCGGGATCATCCTGCGCTGGCCGGATCTGATCCGTAAAAACGGTGGTGCGCATTTTGTTTATAAGATCACACCCTGGTTCCTTCTGTTCTTTGTGGTGGCAGGAATCACCATTATTCAGATCTTTATCACCATGTACCGCGGATGCCGGAGACATCCCGGATACCGCAAACAGATCGAACCGATCCTTGTGGGGATACTGATCATTTTTGTGGGAAACCTTGCGCTGGCAGTGCCGGTATTTTCCGGATTCCCCATCGATATTGTCAGCGGTCTGATCAATGCTGTCCTGATGCTTTATGCACTGACCAGAAGACGGCTGTTCCAGATGCGCCGTCTTGCGTCAGATGGGGTTTGCTTTGGTGTGGGCGTGGTCCTGACGGTAGTACTGTTTATCAATCTTTCACCGTACCTGATGAGTTATATCCGAATGCTGCTCCCTGCAGCCAGTGAGTATCATGTGCTGATCTTTTCTTTCGTTTTTCTTATATCTGCATGGCTGGTCACAGTGCTGTGGAAATGTCTGATGAACAATGTTTTTATCAAAAAAGAGATCCAGCAGTCTCAGGAGCTGAAAGATTTTAGCCAGTCAGTATCCAGGACACTCCGGGTAGGAGAGATCCTGCGCAATACGGTAAATGTGTTGAAGGAAACTACCAATGCAGGACGGATCTATATTTGTCTGAGAGACAAAAAATCAGGGGAATATCAGGCTGTTTACAGCAACCGTCCGTTGAACGATCTGACCTTTTCACTGAAAGCGGATAATCCGGTGGTCACCTGGCTTACCAGAAATGAGGACTGTGTGGTGATCCGGGATTTTCGTTCTTCCACAGCCTACAAATCCATGTGGGAGTCGGAAAAACATATGTTTTCAGAGCTGGGTATCGAATACTGTGCAGGTCTTCGCCAGAATGATGATCTGGCCGGGATTATTGCGATTTCCGGTGACGGACACAGAAATCTGAACCATAATGATCTGGCCATGCTGTCTTCGGTCAGTTCGGTAGCTTCCATTGCCATCAAAAATGCCAGACTTTATGAGGCGGCATGGACTGAGGCAAGGACCGATGAACTGACGGGCCTTCTGAACCGGAAATATTTTTATGAGATCCTGGATGAGGAATACGAAAAAAATAAAGAGGGTTCGCTTGCACTGATCCTGTTCAATATTGATGATTTCATGCTGTACAATCAGCTGTACGGAAATCAGCAGGGAGATGTTGCACTTCGAAAGGTGGCAGATATCATCCAGGCAAGTGTGGGAGAACAGGGATATGTGGCACGTCACAGTGCCAAGGAATTTGCGGTCCTGATGCCAAATTACGATATTTTTTCCGCCAGAAATCTGGCAGAATCCATACAGAAGCAGATCCTGCATATGCGCAACGATTCTGCAGACTACAAGCTGAAGATCCTTACGGTAAGCGTGGGGATCAGTGCGGCGCCTTATGCGGCACGCTCAGCAAAGGAGCTCTTGGATAATGCGGACCTGGCAGTATATCATGTAAAGCGCAGCGGTAAAAACGGCATCGAGATTTTTGACACCATGCTGAAGGAAAGCCTGGATGAAGAAAATGCGGGTAAGAAATCCGATCATGAACATATTTATCAGTCCTATGAATCCACGATCTATGCGTTGACTGCAGCCATTGATACCAAAGATCATTATACCTTCGGACATTCCAACAATGTGGCTTATTACGCAACAAGTCTTGCGAAGGCGCTGAACTATACAACGGAAATGGTGGAGATCATCCGTCAGGCGGCGCTTCTTCATGATGTTGGAAAGATCGGGATCCCGGAGCATATCCTGAACAAGGAAGGCAAGCTTACGGATGAAGAGTATGAGATCATGAAAGGTCATGTGGAGGCGTCCATCGGGATCATCCGTCACCTTCCGTCGCTGGATTATGTTATCCCTGCGGTTATCGGTCATCACGAACGTTATGACGGAAACGGCTATCCAAGGAGGATCGCGGGAGAAGATATCCCGGCATCTGCAAGGATCCTCTGCATCGCAGATTCCTTTGATGCCATGACATCCAAACGTTGTTATAAGGAACTGATGCCAGTGGAAAAAGCTCTTCGGATCATAAGAGAAGAGGAAGGAAAACAGTTCGATCCGGATATGGCGGAGGTATTTATCCACATATTTCGGGAAGGAAAGATCCATCTGGCAGAACCGGCGGAGCTGAAACGGGAAGAAAAAGCATAAAGAATATTAAGATTACGGGTCTGACAAGCTATGTCAGACCCGTTTTTGTGAAGAATATGAAGAAAGCTTTATTTATCATCTCCAGTAAGGCGAAGTACATCCCGGATCTCATCCACATTCATATCCAGGATCACGGCAAGCTCATCAATGGTGAATTTGGTGGCGTCATCATCGTCTGTGAGTTCTTTAACCGCAGCCTCCAGGTTTTCTACCTTGGATACCAGATAGTCGTCACGGAATTTCTGTTGTGTCTGTTCCTCAATGGCATGAAGGATCCCACTGCGGATACGACCACGCATCCAGGTGTCGTTTTTCTCCTGTGGGGCAGTTTCTTTGAGAGACGCCAGAAGGGCCAGATTTGCCTCCTGAATGAGATCGGCCAGGTGGATTTCCTCACAGTTCAGTTCAGCGGCCATCTGGGCTGCCTGAGCCATGTAGAACTGTGTCAGTGCACCTTCGGCAGCAGTGTCACCCTTTGCAAAGGCATGAAAGAGGGACGCAAGATCATCCGGATCAAGTCCTTCCGGGGAAAAGCTTTCCATATAGTCACTGAGATAAGCCTGTTCTTCGGCAGTAAGAGCAGCACGGGTACCCGGAAGCTCGTCCTTGTCGCTGGATTCGGATGAAACAGCATCTGCTCTGGCAGCGCCGGCAGCTTCATCGGCGCCTTCGATGGTGATCCCCTTTAATTTGAGATACTGCAGGATCTTTACAAGCTGTGAAGTGCTCAGATCCGATTCATCGAAATGATCACGGATCTGCTGCTGGGAGAGCTGCTTATTGTTTTCCTCAGCGATGGCACAGATGTCATTAAGCTTCTGCTGAAATAATTTTATATCCATGTAAAAACATCTCCTTATTATTTGCTTTTTTTCTTGACTTTAATTATGGTTTCATGATACCATAAGCCAGTCGCAAATGACAAGAAAACCTTTAAATAGGCGGAAAAAACGTGAAAAAAAGTTTTTTTAAAAAAATTCAAAAAAGGTGTTGACATTTGTAGATTGCTATAATATAATATCACTTGTCGTCAGGCAGGAAACGAAAACGAAACACAAACGAAGACGACAACAACTTAATAAAAACCATAAGTAAATGGTACATCGGGGTGTGGCTCAGCTTGGCTAGAGCGCCTGGTTTGGGACCAGGAGGCCGCAGGTTCGAATCCTGTCACCCCGACTGCTGTAAACTTATTACCGCAAGCATGCGGGTGTAGTTCAATGGTAGAACACCAGCCTTCCAAGCTGGATACGTGGGTTCGATTCCCATCACCCGCTTCTCTGAGAAGAGAGCATGTGTCTGTAGCTCAGCTGGATAGAGCAACGGCCTTCTAAGCCGTGGGTCGGGGGTTCGAATCCCTTCAGGCACGTTGTGGTGGGTATAGCGCAGTTGGTTAGCGCGCCAGATTGTGGCTCTGGAGGCCCAGGGTTCGAATCCCTGTATCCACCCTTCGCCCATTGGGCTATCGCCAAGCGGTAAGGCACAGCACTTTGACTGCTGCATTCGCTGGTTCGAATCCAGCTAGCCCAGTCCTTTTTATGGGGTATTAGCTCAGTCGGTAGAGCACTTGACTTTTAATCAAGTTGTCCGGGGTTCGAATCCCCGATGCCTCATTAGCGGAAAGCATTTGCTTTCCGTTATTTTTTTATCATCAGACAGGATGAAAATATAATTGAATATGCGGATATGGCGGAATTGGCAGACGCGCTGGTTTTAGGTACCAGTGGGCAACCGTGCAGGTTCAAGTCCTGTTATCCGCAGTGATCAAGAGGCTTTCTATAAATCTGATTTATGGAAAGTCTTTTAATTTTTAGAATTATATTCACAGAAAAATGCCACATATGCATAATGATATGTGGCATTTTGACTCTATCGAATTTCTTAAATGACGTTACAGTTTCTCCCCTTCATTCACTTCCTCAATAAACACCTTCCCTTCCGCCTGCTGTTCCACAAAATGAAATCGCAGTACAGCCTGAGGCCAGTTGAGTGTGATGATGGCTTTTTTGTCCCGTGTCTTTCCTGCGGCCTGGATCTGATCTACAAGGTCTGCGAGGACTTCACGGGTGAGATATCCGCCTCGCCAGTGGAAGGTGAATTCGCGGCCTTTTTTTGCGGCCTGGAGGGCACGTTTGTATACGTCTTCCAATTTGGTGAAGGACAGCTTTTTCTCACGGTAATAAAAGTGGTTTCCATCCGGGCAGGGAGGTGCCGGAGCGATCAGTGGTTCATGGTCACGGAAGATGTTTTTGTCATCCAGATTAAAATAATCGTAACGGATACTGGTTGAGCCGTCTTCGTTTTTGCCCAGAGTATTATCGAAGGTGGCATCCAGATGATAGTATTGTCCGTTGATCCGGACGATGTTCCAGGTATGACGGTATTTGATCCCTTTTTTCGGATTGTTCCCACAGATGGCGATAATACACCATACACCAAGGGCATCACAGAGGACCTTTACGGATTTGGCGATTCCCTCGCAGACACCGACACCATGGCCCAGAGGCCCGATGATCTCGTGGGAATATGGCTTTTTCAGCTTGTCGTAGCGGATATTTTCGCAGATGAAGTCATGGACATATTTTTCCTTATCCCACTCGGAAAACTTCATGGCGGTGCGCACAAGCTTGTCTACGCGGGCTCCCAGGGCTTTCTGATGCTCCCGGATTTTATTTTTGTCGAAGATATATTCAGGAATCAGTATCAGATTTGGCGAGTCCTTGTAATAACGGTATTTAAACCCCACAGCCCAGAAAATCTCCGGGTGATCCAGACGAAGCTGGAAAAATACATCATAGAGCCAGTTTCCATCGGTGGTTGGTACCTGCGGGATCAGGAACTCGTCGGAAAGCTCCATAAGCCCGTGAAGCATTGCACGGTACACGTTTTGTTTATCTTTCGGCATTTTGCCGTAGTAATATTCTTCAGTTTGTTTCATATATAAAAATACGGAGACTCCTTTCCGGAAAAATAGATTTCAATCAAAGATTATAGCATAAAAAAACATGCAGGACTATCAGAAAAGATACACCCTGCATGTTTTTGGTATTGAATATTTTAGATCGAAAATAACTGTGAGCCTGGATCAGCC
The DNA here is from genome assembly GCF_004167315.1 of Blautia sp. aa_0143. Classification (NCBI taxonomy): domain Bacteria; kingdom Bacillati; phylum Bacillota; class Clostridia; order Lachnospirales; family Lachnospiraceae; genus Blautia; species Blautia sp. aa_0143. Next base: position 82,025 of record NZ_RCXU01000004.1, on the reverse strand, counting down.
GTTATACAGCTGATAATACCGGCCCTTCTGTGTAAGCAGCTCCTCGTGGGAACCACGCTCGATGATGTGTCCCTGCTCCAGGACCATGATGCAGTCACTGTTGCGTACTGTGGAAAGTCTGTGGGCGATCACAAAGGTCGTCCTGCCTTCCATCAGCTTATCCATACCATCCTGTACAAGCTTTTCGGTACGGGTATCAATGGAGCTGGTGGCCTCGTCCAGAATCAGGACGGGTGGGTCTGCAACGGCTGCACGGGCAATGGAGAGAAGCTGTCGCTGGCCCTGACTTAAGTTTGCACCGTTTCCGCGGAGAAGGGTGTTATAACCCTGCGGAAGCCTGCGGATGAAACCGTCGGCATTGGCAAGCTTTGCTGCTGCGATAACCTCCTCATCTGTGGCATCCAGCTTTCCGTAGCGGATATTTTCCATAACGGTTGCTGTGAACAGGTTGGTATCCTGAAGAACGATGCCCATGGAGCGTCTGAGATCGTCTTTTTTGATCTTGGTGATGTTGATGCCGTCATAACGTATCTTACCCTTCTGAATGTCGTAAAAACGGTTCAGAAGATTGGTGATGGTGGTTTTTCCGGCGCCGGTAGAGCCTACAAAAGCGATCTTCTGGCCTGGCTGTGCATACATGTTGATGTCATGGAGAACGATCTTGTTGGAATTATAACCAAAGTCTACATCCTCCAGGACCATATCACCCTTCAGCTCGATATAATCAGTGGTACCCTCAGCTTTGTGGAAATGCTTCCATGCCCAGCGGCCGGTACGTTTGTCGGATTCGGTAAGAACACCGTTTTCCTCTTTTGCATTGACGAGAGTAACGTAGCCTTCATCCACTTCCGGTTTTTCATCCAGAAGATCAAAGATACGTTTTGCACCTGCAAGAGCCATAACAATACTGTTGAACTGCTGGCTGACCTGGTTGATAGGCATGTTGAAGCTCTTATTGAAGGTCAGGAAGCTGGCAAGCCCGCCAAGTGTGAAGCTGCCGATGCCGTTGATAGCAAGGATACCGCCCACCATGGCGCAGATCACATAGCTGACATTTCCAAGCTGTGCGACCACAGGCATCAGGATGTTGGCAAAACGGTTTGCATTGTCTGCGCTGGTGAAAAGCTGGTCGTTCAGTTCATCGAATTTCCGGATGCTTTCGTCCTCATGGCAGAAGACCTTGACAACCTTCTGACCCTCCATCATCTCTTCGATATAACCATTGACAATACCAAGGTTGGTCTGCTGCTCCAGGAAATATTTTCCGCTTAAGCCCGCAAGCTTCCGGCTGGCAGTCATCATAATGGCAACCATAAGCAGGGTAACTACAGTAAGCGGAACATTCAGGATCAGCATACTTACAAGAACACTGACGATGGTGATCACACTGGAAAGCAGCTGCGGAAAGCTCTGGCTGATCATCTGGCGCAAGGTATCAATGTCGTTGGTGTAGATGGACATGATATCGCCGTGTGCGTGAGTGTCAAAATATTTGATGGGAAGCGTTTCCATCGTTGCAAACATATCGTTTCGGAGGTTACGTAAGGTTCCCTGGGAAACATTGATCATGATACGGTTATAAGTATAGGTGGCAATAACACCAATGGCGTAAAAGCATGCCACACGTGCGATGGCTGCAGCCAGAGGCCCGAAATCCGGTGTATCTGCTGAGAGAAGCGGTGTGATATACTGGTCGATCAGGGTTTTCATGAACATGGTTCCCTGTACATTGGCAAGAACACTGATAAAAATGCAGATCACCACGATTACGATATGGATACTGTAGTTTTTAAAGATATAACGGGCAAGGCGTCCCAGAAGCTTTCCCGGCTGCTCCGGTGTTCCCATACCCCTTGGGCCAGGAACGCCCGGGCCTTTCATGTTCTGTTTTTTCAAGCCGGCTCACCTCCCTCGTCAAAATCACCGGCGCCGCCGGTCTGTGAATGAAATACTTCCTGATAAATGGCGTTGGTCTTAAGAAGCTCCTCGTGGGTACCAAAACCGTTGATCTCACCGTTATCCATAACGATGATCCGGTCCGCGTTCTGGATGCTGGAAACACGCTGTGCGATGATCAGCTTGGTGGTATCCGGGATCTCCTCAGCAAAGGCACGGCGGATCCTTGCGTCTGTGGCAGTATCTACCGCACTGGTGGAGTCATCCAGGATCAGTATCTTCGGCTTCTTCAGAAGAGCGCGGGCAATACAGAGACGTTGCTTCTGGCCTCCGGAAACATTGGAGCCGCCCTGTTCAATGAAGGTATTGTATTTGTCTGGCATTTTTTCGATGAAATCATCGGCACAGGCAAGCTGGCATGCGCGGCGGCATTCCTCCTCAGTGGCATTTTTGTCACCCCATCGGAGGTTTTCCAGAATGGTTCCTGAGAAGAGTACATTCTTCTGAAGAACAACGGAAACCTGATTTCTGAGAGATTCCAGATGGTATTTACGGACATCGATGCCTCCTACGGAAACAGAACCATCCGTTACGTCATAAAGACGGCTGATCAGGTTGACAAGGCTGGATTTTGCACTTCCGGTACCGCCGATGATCCCTATGGTCTCGCCGGAGCGGATCGAGAGATTGATATCCTTCAGAACGGGTTCCTGACTGTCTTTCTTATAGCTGAAATTTACATGATCGAAGACGATACTTCCGTCCGGGACATCTGTTACTGGATCTTCCGGATCTGTGATGTCAGCAGTATCATTGATGACTTCCGTAACACGCTCTGCGCTGGCAATACTCATTGTTACCATAACAAAAACCATGGAAAGCATCATAAGGCTCATGAGAATGTTCATGCAGTAGGTGAGAAGGCTCATAAGCTCACCGGTAGTAAGGGAGCTGCCTACGATCATTTTGGCGCCGAGCCAGCTGATCCCCAGGATACAGGCATAAACGGTAAACTGCATCAGGGGCATGTTCATGACAACGATCTTCTCAGCACTTAAGAACATTTCGTATACTTTGTTGCAGGCTTTCTGGAATTTGCTGATCTCGTAGTCTTCGCGGACATAGGCCTTGACAACGCGTACAGCGCCGATGTTTTCCTGGACACTTGCGTTCAGGTCGTCATATTTACGGAATACGGCCTGAAAATATACCGTTGCTTTTCTCATGATAAAGATCAGACAGCCTCCCAGGAAGATAACAGCGACAAGATAGATGCTTGCAAGCTTTGCATTGATAAGAAATGCCATGACCATGGCACAGATCAGACTGGCCGGTGCACGGGTACACATACGAAGGATCATCTGATAGGCGTTCTGCAGGTTGGTCACATCAGTGGTAAGACGGGTGATCAGGCCGGCAGTGCTGTATTTGTCGATGTTGGAAAAAGAAAAGGTCTGGATGTTGGTGTACATGGCTTTTCGGAGGTTTCTGGCAAAGCCTGTGGAGGCCAGTGCTCCGTATTTTCCTCCCATGACGCCGGACCAGAGTCCGCACAGGGCAAGAGCTACCATAACTGCACCCATCCGATAGATATGGCCGATATTTCCGGCTTCCACACCCTTATCAATGATGGAAGCCATGGCCAGGGGGATCAGAGTCTCAAAGAGAACTTCCAGGATCATGAAAAAAGGCGTGAGAAACGATGCCTTTTTAAACTCCCTGACCTGGGCCAGAAGGGTTTTGAGCATAAAAAATCTCCTTTCTTTACTGTTCAAAAGACAGCACTACTGGAAAGGATTCCGGGCTGCTATAGAACAGATATATTGTTCAGCTACTATTATCGGGGAAATTATTTTTAATGTCAAGATAAACATGTGCGAAATGCTTGACACAACATCCTTTAAGCGGTATATTAAAAGTTAATATTCGCCTGTAGAACAGGGAAAGAATGGGCTTCAGGTCCCTTTAGAGGGTCTATATAGAGTTAAATTTTTGCAGGGAGGATTTTATATGGAGATCAGACAGTCAGCGGAGGATTATCTTGAATCAATTCTGGTTTTATCCAAAAAAGGAGGAGGAGTTCGTTCCATTGATATTGCGACCAGACTTGGTGTTTCCAAGCCAAGCGTCAGTCACGCAATGAAGCTTCTTCGTGAGGATGGTTATATTGCTATGGACCGTTACGGTACCGTGACACTTCTGGAGAAGGGGGCAGAGATCGCCAATCAGATTTATGAGCGTCACATTGTTCTTGCCAGGATGCTGGAGGGACTTGGGGTTCCGGCAGAGATCGCAATGGAGGATGCCTGCAAGATGGAGCACGACATCAGCCAGGAGAGCTTTGAGAAGATCAAGGCACATTATAATAACTTTATTAAGAAGGAAGAAACAGCAGACTAAGAAACATGCAGACAGGCAGCCGGAAGGTAAAATACCAAACCGGCTGCCTGTTTTTTATTTATTATCTTTTTCTTTTTCCGGCAGCTGTGCCAGGATGATGGCTGCAAACATGATGACACATCCAAGGAGCTCTTTTATGGAAAGCTTCTGATCCAGGAGCACCCAGCCTGCAAGCACGGAGATGCAGGATTCAAGAGAAAGGATCAGAGAAGCAACTGTGGGATTCACATTTTTCTGGCCTACGACCTGCAGGGTGTAGGCAACACCGCAGGACATCACACCAGCATACAGGATCGGCAGCCAGGCAGTGAGAATGGAAGAAATCTGCGGATGTTCCAGAATAAGTGCCGGGATCATGGACAGGATCCCGCAGACCAGAAACTGGATACAGGAAAGCTTTACACCGTCTGCCTTCGGGGAAAAATAGTCAATCACCAGAATGTGCAGGGAAAAGAGAAAAGCACATACCAGCACCAGAATATCTCCGAGGCCAATGGAAAATCCGTCTGTGATGCAGAGAAGATAAAGTCCGACCAGTGCCATGACAACGGCTGCCCATATAAAGGGACTGCATTTCTTTTTCAGGAAAATTCCGATGATCGGGACGATGACAATGTAGCAGGCGGTGATGAAGCCGGCTTTTCCTACTGTTGTGTACTGGATACCAAACTGCTGGAAGCTGCTGGCAGCAAAAAGAGCAAATCCGCAGGCAATGCCGCCCAGCCACAGGTCACGGCTGTTATATGGCGTGGGGGATACAGCTTTTTCTGAAGGGGTTGATGAGGATTCCGGTATTGCGGAGTCTGTGGCAGCAGAGGATTTATTTCCGGAACGGTTCAGGATAAAGAGCACCGGAACCAGGACAGCGGCGCCGATCAGGGAACGGACGCCGTTGAAGGTGAAGGGGCCGACATATTCCATGCCGACACTCTGGGCAACAAAGGCGATTCCCCAGATCGTTGCGGCCAGAAGCAGGCAGAGAGAATTTTTCAGAGGCATTTTCTGTGAGTTCATGATAAAAAATCCTTTCGTTTATTAGGTATTATGTGATCAAAGCAGTATATAACAAAAGACCCCGGGGAACTTATATAGCTTCCCGGGGCATTCTTATGATCTGTCGGAACAATGTCCAACAAAATTAGTTCTGATTCTGGTTATTCTTAACTTCTGCAAGCTTCATGGCACGAACCTTCAGCGGCAGACCGAACAGAGTGATGAATCCGTCTGCATCATGATGATCATACATATCACCGGTTGTGAAGGAAGCAAGAGACTCATTGTAAAGGCTGTACGGAGAGGTTGTACCATTCTTGATGATGTTTCCTTTGTAAAGCTTGAATTTAACCTCACCGGTAACATATTTCTGAGTGGACTCAACAAATGCCTGGATAGCCTCACGGAGAGGTGTGTACCATTTTCCTTCGTAAACAACCTGTGCAAACTGGCTGCCAAGCTTTTTCTTGGCTTCCATTGTCTCACGGTCAAGGATCAGCTCCTCAAGCTGGTCATGTGCTGCCATCAGGATCGTTCCGCCAGGAGTTTCATAAACGCCACGGGATTTCATACCAACAACACGGTTCTCAACAATATCAACGATACCGATGCCGTTCTCACCGCCAAGCTTGTTCAGCTCTGTGATGATCTCGGAAACCTTCATTGCTTTTCCGTTGAGTGTTTTCGGAACACCCTGCTCGAATGTCATGGTGATCTCAGTTTCTTTATCCGGAGCCTTCTCAGGTGTTACACTTAATACAAGCATGTCATCATAGTTCGGAGCCTGGGATGGATCCTCAAGCTCAAGTCCCTCATGGCTGATGTGCCAGAGGTTTCTGTCACGGCTGTAGCTGTGACTTGCATCAAATGGAAGAGTGATGCCATGAGCCTTACAGAACTCGATTTCATCTTCACGGGACTGCATGGTCCACAGATCTGTCATACGCCATGGAGCAATGATCTTGATGTCCGGAGCGAGAGCCTTGATGCCAAGCTCGAAACGGATCTGGTCATTTCCTTTACCGGTAGCACCATGGCAGATAGCAACGGCACCCTCTTTACGTGCGATCTCAACCAGCTTCTTGGCAATGACCGGACGAGCCATGGAAGTTCCGAGAAGATAGGAATGCTCGTATACAGCACCAGCCTCTACACACGGCATGATGAAATCATCGCAGAACTCATCGACGATATCCTCGATATATAATTTGGAAGCACCGGACATTTTGGCTCTCTCTTCAAGACCGTCCAGCTCGTTTCCTTGTCCGCAGTTTACACAGCAGCAGACAACGTCATAATCAAAGGTTTCTTTCAGCCACGGGATAAGGGCTGTGGTATCAAGACCACCGGAATACGCTAAAACAACTTTTTCTTTCATAATATATGTCCTCCTGGGATTTTTTTGATTTTGTATCGCTCCGGACATTTCCGGGACGGTGAATTTTTTTACGTTATCTGGAAAAAATTATGCTGTTTTATAACTTTACCAGAGTGAATAAATATTCATGTACAACAAAACAAAATTTTCGGCTGTCCTGTCGACATGGCTTAATATACACCAGATTTTATAAATATGCAAGAGATAATTTGAAAAATATGAAAAAAATTTTGCATAAAAATGCATCTGAAAGTAGGTGATATTATAAGAAAATACAGGAAAAACAGAAAAGACCATGAAAAATCAAAGAAAATGACTATTGCATAATATGCAGAGAAGATGTATAATCTATCCATTGATAAGATGGACATATGAGCTGGCAGTACAGACAGGTTTAAGATGTCCGTCTGACCTGTGCAGAAGATTCAGATATCAGAAGACATAAAAAAGAGGCATAAATAAGAATAGCAAGCGCTTCTGCAGGGTGTATTAAGCCGTAGGAAAACGGCAGAGGAGGAATGTGAAAGATGATTAAAGCAGGAATTATCGGTGCGACAGGATACGCAGGAAATGAGATCGTAAGACTTCTTCTTGGACACAAGGACGTTGAGATCAAATGGTTCGGCTCCCGAAGCTACATAGATCAGCAGTATGCAGATATTTATCAGAATTTTTTCAGGCTGGTGGATGCCAAATGTATGGATGACAACATGGCTGCACTTGCAGATGAGGTGGATGTGATCTTTACCGCAACACCACAGGGCCTTTGTGCATCCCTTATTAATGAAGAAATCCTTTCCAAATGTAAGGTGATCGACTTAAGCGCAGATTTCCGTATTAAAGATGTGAAAAAATATGAGAAGTGGTACGGAATCGAGCATAAGGCTCCGCAGTTTATCGAGGAAGCTGTTTATGGCCTCTGCGAGATCAACCGTGAGGATATTAAGAATGCAAGGCTGATCGCCAACCCGGGATGCTATCCGACATGCTCCACACTGTCTATTTATCCGCTGTTAAAGGAAGGCCTCATTGATCCGAATACCATTATCATTGATGCCAAGTCCGGAACCTCCGGAGCAGGAAGAGGAGCCAAGGTTCCGAATCTCTACTGTGAGGTAAACGAGAGCATCAAAGCTTACGGTGTTGCCACACACAGACATACACCGGAGATCGAGGATCAGCTTGGATATGCATGCGGACAGGAAGTGATGATCAATTTTACCCCGCATCTTGTTCCGATGAACCGTGGAATCCTGGTAACAGCATATGCCTCCCTGACCAAGGATGTTACCTATGAGGAAGTAAAAGCAGCCTATGACAAATATTATAAAGACGAGTTCTTTGTACGTGTCCTGAACAAGGATGTATGCCCGCAGACAAGAAATGTAGAAGGCAGCAATTTTGTGGACGTGAACTTCAAGATCGATCCGAGAACAAAGAGAGTCATCATGATGGGCGCTATCGACAACCTGGTAAAGGGTGCAGCAGGACAGGCTGTTCAGAACATGAACCTGATGTTTGGATTTGACGAGAACGAAGGACTGAAACAGATTCCGATGTGCCCGTAAAACAGGCAGATCACAAATAAAATATGGGGGATGCAGAAGGACTTTAAACGAATGAACTGCGATATTCGATTTGGCATCACCATTGAGAGGAGATATATAATATGAAGATCATCGACGGCGGCGTTACAGCCGCAAAAGGTTTTAAGGCAGCGTCAACTGCAGCAGAGATCAAATATAAAGGCCGTACCGATATGGCCATGGTATTCAGTGAGGTTCCCTGTGTGGCTGCAGGAACCTTCACGACCAATGTGGTAAAAGCAGCTCCTGTAAGATGGGATCAGGACATTGTATATAATCACCCGGGTGCAAGAGCTGTGATCTGCAACAGCGGAATCGCCAACGCATGTACCGGTGAGGAAGGATTCGGCTATTGCAGGGAAACCGCCAAGGCAGCATCCGAAAGCCTTGGGATCCCGGAAGACAGCGTACTGGTAGCATCCACAGGTGTCATCGGAATGCAGCTTCCCATCGACCGTATCGCAAACGGAGTAAAAGCCATGGCACCGAAGCTTGCGGGAAGCCGCGAGGCAGGCCTTGAGGCAGCAAAAGCCATCATGACAACAGATACCGAGAAGAAAGAGGCAGCGGTAGAGATCGAGATCGGTGGAAAAACCGTAACGGTAGGCGGTATGTGCAAGGGCTCCGGAATGATCCACCCCAACATGTGCACGATGCTTGGATTTATCACCAGTGATGTGGATATCTCAAAGGAACTTCTTCAGGAAGCACTCAGCGAGGATATCAAGGACACCTACAACATGGTATCCGTTGACGGCGATACCTCCACAAACGATACTGTCCTTCTCCTTGCAAACGGACAGGCCGGCAATCCGAAGATCACAGAGAAAAACGCAGATTATGAAGAGTTCAAAAAAGCTCTTAACTACGTAAACACAACCCTTGCCAAAAAGATCGCAGGTGACGGAGAAGGCGCAACTGCACTCTTCGAGGTCAAGGTCATCGGCGCAGCCACCAAGGCAGAAGCCGTAACCTTAAGTAAATCCGTAGTAACCTCTTCCTTAACAAAGGCAGCCATTTACGGCCACGATGCAAACTGGGGAAGAATCCTCTGCGCCCTCGGTTACTCCGGCGTCCAGTTCGATCCGGAAAAGGTAGATCTCTACTTTGAGAGCAAAGCAGGAAAGATCAAGATCATTGAAAATGGAGTTTCTACAGGCTACAGCGAAGAGGAAGCAACTAAGATCCTCTCAGAAGAGGCAGTGACAGCCATCGCGGATATGAAGATGGGAGATGCATCCGCAACTGCGTGGGGATGCGACCTCACATATGATTACATAAAGATCAATGCGGATTATCGTTCTTGATGTAAGAGCTTTGTAGAATGTTTTTTATGGTGGATTTTAGTTGTAGTTTTGTTTCAGTTTGTAAGCTGAGAAAACCCTTAGGGGGAGCGAGCTCAAAGTTGCGAAGCCCGCACGCTCCCCCTAAGAACCCCCTCCGTTGGGCACGCTTGGCTGTAGCATGTAGAACTTCAGTCGACGAAAACTGCCTGACGAACGTGAGAACCCGCAGGGCGGGAGCCCGGAAGTTGAGGCGTGTTGAACTTCAGTTGATGAAAACTGAGTGACGAACGTGAGAAACCTCAGAGCGGGAGCCCGGAAGTTATGTCGTGTTAAACGTCAGTCGCCGAAGGCAGACTGACGAGCTGTTCGCCTTCGGCGAAAGCGCGTCGGAAGCGGCTGTCTGCGACAGCCTGTCCGCAGTAGGCGCTTTGCCCGCAACGCGGGCAACAGCCCGTCCTCCCGTGGCCGGAGGGGAGGAGCGCGAGGAGGGGAAACGGCCTTCGGAACTCCGAGTGCCTCCCCTCCTCGCAAATCCACAGCTGTTAGCTGAGACAAAATTATAATAAAAAAGAAATCCCTCCAACATACAACAACAAAACCTTTTTCAATCCATATCATTTTTCAAAAAAAGGAGACACCCACATGGTAAATCAGAAATATCTTGACAAAGCAGAGGTTCTCATAGAAGCCCTGCCATACATCCAGCGGTTCAACCGCAAGATCGTAGTCATCAAATACGGCGGAAGCGCCATGCTTGATGAAGAATTAAAGCGTAACGTCATCAAGGACGCAGTCCTTCTGAAATTAGTCGGTTTCAAACCGATCATTGTTCACGGCGGCGGCAAGGAAATCAGCCGCTGGGTCGGTAAAGTTGGCATGGAGCCGCATTTTGTAAACGGTCTCCGTGTAACGGACAAAGACACTATGGAGATCGCAGAGATGGTTCTTGCAAAAGTAAACAAGGAGCTTGTTACTCTGGTAGAATCTCTCGGCGTACAGGCTGTAGGTGTCAGCGGTAAGGACGGCGGTCTTCTCCAGTGCAAAAAGAAGCTTTCCAAAGGCGAAGACATCGGCTACGTAGGTGAGGTTACAAAGGTTAATCCGAAGATCCTTCATGACCTTCTGGAAAGAGATTTCCTTCCGATCGTATTCCCGATCGGCTTTGACGAAAATTTTGATTCCTACAATATCAATGCGGACGATGCAGCCTGCGCCATTGCAGAGGCAGTTGAGGCAGAGAAGCTTGCCTTCCTGTCCGATATTGAGGGCGTTTACAGGGATGCAGATGATCCCTCCACTCTGATCTCCGAGCTTCGTGTAGATGAGGCTGAGAATCTGATCTCAGATGGTACTGTGGGCGGCGGTATGATCCCGAAGCTGAAAAACTGTATCGACGCTATCGAGCATGGCGTAAACAGAGTCCATATCCTGGATGGAAGGATCCCGCACAGCTTACTGCTTGAGATCTTTACAAACAAAGGTATTGGTACTGCAATTTTAAAAGATGATGGGGAGAAATATTACAATGAGCATGAATGAACAGATGGAAGAATCTGAAGCCAGTATTCTTCATACATATAACCGTTTTCCGGTAGTTTTTGAAAAAGGCGAGGGTTGTTACCTCTATGATTCCGAAGGAAAGGAATATCTGGATTTTGCGGCAGGTATCGCAGTAAATGCCCTGGGCTATCATTATCCGGGCTATGACGAAGCACTGAAATCCCAGATCGACAAGCTGATGCATATTTCCAACCTGTACTACAATGAGCCGATCATTGAGGCAGGTGCCAGACTTGTACAGGCAAGCCATATGGAAAAGGCTTTCTTCACAAACAGTGGTACAGAGGCCATTGAGGGTGCTCTGAAGGCTGCCAAGAAATATGCCTACGAAAGAGATGGCCATGCAGACCATGAGATCATTGCCATGAACCATTCCTTCCACGGCCGTAGCATCGGCGCTCTTTCCGTGACAGGCAATGCACATTACAGAGAACCCTTTGAGCCTCTGATGGGTGGGGTGAAATTTGCGGATTTCAATGATCTTGAGAGCGTAAAGGCTCAGATTACAGATAAGACCTGTGCCATCATCACCGAGACCGTACAGGGAGAAGGAGGTATTTATCCGGCTACAAAAGAGTTCCTGGAAGGCTTACGTAAGCTTTGTGATGAGAAGGATATCATCCTGATCCTGGACGAGATCCAGTGCGGTATGGGACGTACCGGACATTATTTTGCATGGCAGGCATATGGAGTACAGCCGGATATCATGACCTGTGCCAAAGCACTTGGCTGTGGTGTTCCGGTAGGTGCTTTTGTGCTGAACAAAAAAGCAGCTGCAGCTTCCCTGAAGCCAGGCGACCACGGAACCACTTACGGTGGAAATCCCTTCGTATGTGCAGCAGTCAGCAAGGTATTTGACATTTTTGAAAAAGATCAGATCCTTTCCCATGTGCAGGGACTTACTCCGTATTTTGAGGAGAAGCTGGACGAACTGGTTGCAAAGCATGACTGTGCAGAAACAAGAAGAGGCAAAGGTTTCATGCAGGGTATCGTGATCAAGGGACGTCCGGTAGGAGACGTGGTGAAAAAAGCTCTTGCAAAGGGCCTTCTGGTGATCTCAGCAGGAAGTGATGTTCTCCGCCTTGTTCCTCCTCTTGTGATCACAAAAGAGGATATCGACAAGATGGCAGAGATCCTTGACGAGTGTATGGAATAATAAAAAAATAACAGATACAAAAGCAGCAGTATTTTCCGGAAAGGGTAGTGTGCCGATGGAGAATACGGCTGCTTTTTTTTCAGAGAGACAATGTATATAAATTATATAACAGATATAGAAAACAGTATCCGAAAATCTGGTCGTGTGTTTGAAAACAAACAAAAACTACTATGATACACCGGCAAAATGTACAAAAAAGCGCGAAGGTTTGAGTATAAATTGCACATCTACACAGTTGATTTTAGAACGCCATATGTTATAATTTCACTGGTAAAAAAATTTATGTGAGGGGTGAAAATTTTGAAAAAATTATTAACCGTCATGTGTACTTTTCTGACAGTATTTCTGGCATGTCCTGTGGGTGTATGGGCAGCCGGAAACGGTGGGACAGGATCTGGTGTGCCGGTGTGGCTTTGTATCCCTTTTGCGGGTCTTCTTCTGTGTGTTGCAGTGATGCCGCTGGTAAAGGGTGAGTGGTGGGAGTCACATCAGCCCGTTGTAGTTGCATTCTGGATCGTTCTTATGATCATTCCGTTTGCAGTTGTTTACGGTGCCGGAAAAACTGCGGAAACAGTACTGGAGTGCGTGATCAATGACTATCTTACATTTATCATCCTGTTATTCGGACTGTTCTGTGTATCCGGTAACATTACAGTTGAGGGTGATTTTGCGGGCTCACCAAGAGTAAATGTAGGACTTCTTGCACTGGGAACCCTGCTTTCCAGCTGCATCGGAACTACCGGAGCCAGCATGCTGATGGTCCGTCCGGTGATCAAAATGAATTCCTGGAGAAAAAGAAAAGGTCATATTATGATCTTTTTCATCTTTATGGTATCCAACATGGGTGGCTGCCTGACACCGATCGGTGATCCGCCGCTTCTGATGGGCTTCATGCGAGGAGTTCCGTTCTTCTGGAGCCTTCATCTTTTTCCGGTACTGATCCTTAATATGGTGATTCTTCTGTTTGTGTTCTATCATCTGGATATGCGCTCTTACAAGAAGGATATCGCAGAGGGACGTAAACCGGATATCAGCAAACCGGGTACCGAGTTTAAGATCGAGGGTCTTCATAATATCATCTTCCTTGTGATGATCGTTGTGGGTGTTATCTTAAGCGGAATGCTTCCAGGTATGCCTGTATTCCAGGATGCAGCCGGAAATGTAAAGGGGATTCATATTTTCGGTGAGGTTACTTTAAGTTTCCCGTCGATCATTGAGATCGTCCTGATCCTGGCAGCTGCATTTTTGTCCTTTAAGACAACGGATAAGAGGATCCGTGTGCGGAACCATTTTACCTGGGGTGCGATCAAGGAGGTTGCAGTACTTTTCATCGGTATTTTTATCACCATGCAGCCGGCTCTGATGCTTCTGAAAGCAGTAGGACCGAATCTTGGTATCACCGAGCCGTACCAGATGTTCTGGGCGACCGGAGCTTTGTCCAGCTTCCTGGATAATACGCCGACCTATCTGGTATTTCTGACAACAGCAGGAACTCTTGGATTTACAAACGGAATCGCAACAACGCTGGGAACGGTTCCTGTAAAGCTGCTTTCTGCGATTTCCTGCGGTGCTGTATTTATGGGCGCCAATACATATATCGGCAATGCTCCGAACTTTATGGTCAAGACACTTTCTGACGAAAATGGTATCAACATGCCGTCCTTCTTCGGATATATGGCATGGTCCATTTGTTTCCTGGTACCGGTGTTCATCATCGATATGCTGGTATTCTTTTTATAAGGGAGGAGGATCAATATGCAGGATAATAACATTCGAGAGAAATGCAGAGAGCTTGCCACCAGACTTTATGAACTGGATGGCGAGGTTTATGAAAGCGTAGGATCTTCCCTTGGACGTACCTTCACCGGTGACAGAGAAGGCACTATCCGGAACTTAAGTGCTCTGATGTATACCAAACCGGACGGACATCTTCTTCGAAGCGAGATGGCACTGATCAGCAACATGGCCAGGACCATCAAGGATAAAGAAGAAAAAAGCCGTCTCATGAAGAAATATGATGAGATCTTTCAGGAGATCCTGACGCTGCCGGAGACTTTTGTTGCTACGGATATCATGGATAAGGAACGTGTGGCGCTGAATCATATGATCAAGCACAGGGAAAAAATCTCTGAGAATGACCATCTGGTCATCTGCATCAGCCGTACACAGGGAAGTGCCGGTAATGATATCGGTTTCGGACTGGCAGACAAGCTTCGGATCAACTATTATGATGTGGAGATCTTTGATCAGGTATTAAGGCGTCTTGAGGCGGAAAAGGGCGCTGTCAACGATGCGGAATATTTTGCGGATTTCAATAAATATGAGAAGAAGCATAAATTTGATCCCAAGGGCTGGTTCCGGGAATTCAACCGTTACCATGGTCTTCCGAAACAGGATGCGGTATTCTTTAACATGAGTGACCTGATCTGCGATCTGGCCTCAAAAGAGGACTGCATCATTATGGGAAGGTGTGCGGATGCGATCCTCAAGAACAATCACATTCCGCATATCAGTCTGTTTATCACAGCTCCTTTTGCTATCCGTGTGCAGCATGTTATGGATGTGAGGAAGATGAATATGAAGCAGGCAGTCCGTTTCCTGAAGAAGATGGATAGCCAGCACAGACGGTATTACAATTTTTACGGCGGAGCTCAGTGGGGCAAGCCGGATAATTATGATCTTTGTATCAACAGTGCAAGCTACGGAATCAATGAAACAGAGAATCTGATCCTGAAACTGCTAGATGATCAGATCCACTGAGAGATAAAAATATGAGCAGCCTGGAAGAAAGAAAAAGTTCCGAAGGGGATTTTAGCTTAACAGGCTGCAAACAGAAAAAGAATCAGAACAGAGTTCCTGCAAAGGAGAGGTAACCTTCTGCCAGCCAGAAGTACTTCAGAATGCAGGAACTTTTTTTATATGTTGTTTATAAAAACTTAATCTTGATTAACTTTTTTCATTTAGGGGATTGACATTCGAAAAAACTTAGTATAAACTAACCTATGAGTTAGGGCTGACTAATTAGACTGAGTTAATTAATAGAAAGAAACGGAGGGATTCCATGCAGCCGATTTTATTTTTACAGTCAGGTGATACTGGCACGATTAAGCGTATTTCCGGAGCGGAGGATACAAGAAGATTTCTTGCAGGCCTTGGTTTTGTTGAGAATGCGGAAGTGACAGTTATTTCTCAGTTTGACGGCAATCTGATCGTAAATGTCAAGGATTCCAGAGTAGCAGTCAATAAGGAAATGGCCAGACACATTATGGTGTGACCGGACTGTGCGGCAGTGACCGGTAGTGGATTTGCCCCAAACTGCGGAAGGCGCAGTTGAGGATAGATTAGGAATTGGAATATGAACAGGGAGGAAAAGAGAAATGACTTTACGTGATGCAGCAGTAGGTTCTACAGTAGTTGTTTCCAAGATCACCGGCGACCCGGCTTACAAGCGCCGTATCATGGATATGGGAATCACAAAAGGCAGCGAGGTTTATATCCGAAAGGTAGCTCCTCTTGGAGATCCGGTTGAGATCACCATCAGAGGTTATGAGCTTTCCCTGCGTAAGCATGACGCAGCATGTGTGGAAGTAAAGTAAATAAGCTTCGAAAAATGACAGAGCGTCAGGCTCTGACCTGAAAAAAGGAGGATGCAAAATGTCTGTAACAATAGCTCTTGCCGGAAACCCGAACTGTGGTAAGACTACAATGTTCAATGCTCTTACAGGCGCAAACCAGTACGTTGGTAACTGGCCAGGTGTTACTGTAGAGAAAAAAGAGGGTAAGCTGAAAAACCAGAAGGATGTAACGGTAACAGACCTTCCGGGTATCTATTCACTTTCCCCGTATACACTTGAGGAGGTTGTCAGCCGTGATTACCTTCTGAAAGAGAAACCGGATGTGATCATCGATCTTGTGGATGCAACAAACATCGAGAGAAACCTGTATCTTGCAACCCAGCTTCTTGAGATCGGTATCCCGGTTGTTATTGCTCTTAATATGGTGGATCTTCTGAAAAAGAACAACATCCATATCAATGTAAAAGGCTTAAGCTCCGCGCTTGGATGCCCGATCGTTGAGACCTCTGCTCTTAAAGGAACAGGCCTTAAAGAGGTTGTTGATGAGGCGATCAAATGTGCGAACCAGCACAGAGTACCATCTAAGCAGATGGAATTTCCGAAAGCAGTAGAAAAAGCTGTAAATGAGATCGAGGGATTTGTTCCTGCAAACATCGCTGAGGAGAACAAGAGATGGTATGCAGTAAAGCTTCTTGAGAGAGACAGCAAGGTAAAAGAAGGTCTGAACCTTCCGGCTTCTGCACAGTCCAGGATCGAGGAGATTGCTTCTGGCCTTGAGAAGGCAGAGGATGATGATACAGAGAGTATCGTAACGGATGGAAGATATCAGTACATCCAGAAGGTTGTTTCTGCAAACGTTAAGAGAAGCGGAAATAAGATGACAGTTTCCGATAAGATCGACCGTATCGTAACAAACCGTATTCTCGGTCTTCCGATCTTTATCCTTACCATGTTTATCGTTTATTATGTATCGGTAACAACAGTTGGTACCATGGTAACAGACTGGACGAACGACAGCTTTGTGGGAACCATCCAGGGTGTTGTATCGGATGGACTCGGCAATGCCGGCGTTGCGGATTGGCTGGTAAGCCTTGTATCAGATGGTATCATCGGTGGTCTTGGTGCAGTGCTTGGATTCGTTCCGCAGATGGCAATCCTGTTCCTGTTCCTTTCCATCCTTGAGGACTGCGGTTACATGGTTCGTATCGCATTCGTCATGGACCGTGTATTCCGTCATTTCGGACTTTCCGGAAAGAGCTTTATCCCGCTTCTTATCTCCTCCGGCTGTGGAATCCCTGGAATCATGGCTTCCAAAACGATCGAGGCAGATAATGACCGTCGTCTGACGATCATGACAGCAACATTTATCCCATGTGGTGCCAAGCTTCCGGTTATCGCCCTTATGGGTGGTATCATGACCGCTTATGCAACCGGTGACTATGTAGCTGCTGGTTTCATCACACCACTGATGTACTTCATCGGTGTTGTAGCAGTTCTTGTAGCTGCGATCATCCTGAAGAAAACAAAACCTTTCTCCGGTAAACCTGCTCCGTTCGTAATGGAGCTTCCACAGTATCACATTCCGTCTGTAAAGACAGTTCTGCTTCATGTTTGGGAGAGACTGAAAGGCTTCATCATCAAAGCCGGTACCATTCTTTTCCTTGCAACCGTTATCATGTGGATCCTTTCCAGCATCGGAAATACAGGAAGCGGAATCGGATTTGTTGAGGACAGCAACGACAGTATCATGGCTATCCTTGGCGGTATCCTTGCTCCGATCTTTGCTCCTCTTGGATTTGGCAAATGGCAGCCGGTTGCAGCCTCCATCTCCGGATTCTCCGCAAAAGAGTCCATCGTAAGTACAATGGGTGTTCTTGCAAACGTAGCTGGTGATGATGCAGAGGATACCATGATCGTTGGTGCAGCGATCAAAGCATGGTTCCCGACAGCAGTAGCAGCATTTTCTTTCCTGCTGTTCAACCTGCTTGACTCTCCGTGCCTTGCAGCTATTTCTACAATGGCACATGAGATGCAGTCCAGAAAATGGTTCTGGTTTGCAATTCTCTTCCAGAACATTTTTGCTTATGTTGTAACACTTTGTGTATACCAGATCGGTCTTGTTGTCACAGGTGCCGGTTCCTTCGGAATTGGAACGATCGTAGCGCTGATCCTTGCAGCGATCCTGCTCTTCCTTCTGTTCAGACCAGATCCGTACAAGAACCAGAACGATGTTACAAAGAGATCTGTACAGGCAGCAGAGTAATTGAAAACCGGTCATACAGTAACGATCCGGTACATATGATAGCTTTGAAATGATGCTGTAAGAACAGCTGAAATGATAAGAAATGCAGGAGACCGGGGATGTAAATACCTGGTCTTCTGTGCTATAATAAGCCTGAAGAAATATGGAAGTTTTTTTACAAAAGTATTCATCAGAGGCTGGCAGCAGTTCACAGGCTGTACAGCGAAAGAAAGGGTGACAGATATGAGTATGATAGCGGATATTATTGTACTGGCACTGGTGATCGCATATGGCGTATTTGTGATCAGTTATCTCTATTCAAGAAAGAAACAGGGGCTCAGCTGTGTCGGCTGTGCCGGTAACACACATACAGGTGGCTGTGGCGGCAGCTGCTCCGGTCATTGTTCCGGCTGCTCCGGCTGTAGTGGAATGCATAAGTAACCAGGAGGGAAAGAAATCATGGCAAATGCAATTGTTGTCATCGTTGTTATCATCATTATGCTGTTTGCCGGAAAAGGCGCATATAAACATCTGAAGGGCGAAGGCGCCTGCTGCGGAGGCGGCAGCAAGCCGGAGATCCCGAAGAAGAAGCTGGATGGAACCAAGCTGGGTGAGAAAACCATGAAGATCACAGGCATGCACTGTGAGAACTGTGTGGCCAGCGTCACAAGAGCGATCAACCGCATTGACGGTGCGGCAGCAAAAGTAAGCCTGAAAAAAGGTGAGGCAGTGGTTTCCTACGACAGAGAGATCTCCAACGAAGAGCTTAAGAAAGTAGTGGAAGACAGAGGATATCACGTAGTTTCTATCCAGTAAAGCTTTATCATAAGAATAACTTTGCCGCGGCTTCTGAGCCGGCAGATCAGAGAAGAGACTTCTCGGCGAAATGCTTAAAAATATTTCGCCTTGGGGTCTTTTTTTGTATAAAAAGTCAGAGTTGCAATTGACTCACTAATGTACACCATTGTATAATAAAAATAGAAAAATTCAGACGGAACGAAATATTTTCTTTCTATCCGGATGAGGCATTAAAACAAAATACAGCAGGAAACAGACTTTGACGGCAAGGAATATCCGAGCAGGAATCGTTGTTCATCCGGCACAGCTTAACCGAATCAGCTGCGAAGCAGTTATTCGGTTATGAACAAGCAGCAAATGCGGATCGCGAATATCCGCTTGACTTTGTTTTGTGAGCGGAATACGGGACTCTTTCACCTTGTGCGTGAAAGAGCTTTTTTTATGAAAAATACCTGCGGGAGCGAACAGAATGAATTAGGGAGGATTTTATGCTGAAGGTAGCAGTATACGGAAAGGGCGGTATCGGAAAGTCTACAGTGACGTCCAACCTGGCGGCGGCTTTTGCAGCCATGGGGAAGAGAGTGATCCAGATCGGTTGTGATCCCAAGGCGGATTCCACCATCAATCTTCTTGGGGGAGAACCTCTGCGGCCGGTAATGAATTATATGCGGGAAGAGGATGAGGAGCCGGAAAAGCTGGAGGATATTTCAAAGGAGGGCGTTGGTGGAGTCCTTTGCATTGAGACCGGCGGCCCCACGCCGGGACTTGGCTGTGCAGGCAGAGGTATCATCGCAACCTTTCAGCTTCTGGAGGATCTGAAGCTTTTTGAGACCTGGAAGCCGGATGTAGTGCTTTACGATGTTCTTGGAGATGTAGTATGCGGCGGTTTTGCGGCACCGATCCGGGAGGGCTATGCGGAAAAAGTACTCATTGTCACATCCGGAGAGAAAATGGCACTCTATGCAGCCAATAATATTTCCAGTGCTGTGCGGAATTTTGAGGATCGAAGCTATGCGAGAATCTTCGGGATCGTGCTGAATCACAGGAATGTGGAGAATGAAACGGAAAAAGTAAATGCTTTTGCAGAAAAAAATAATATCCCGATCGTGGGTGAGATCCCGAGAAGTGACGAGATCATCCGATGGGAGGATCAGGGCAAAACGGTGATCGAGGGAGATGAGAATTCTGAGATCAGTGAGAAATTTTTTGCACTGGCCAGGAAGCTATTGGAAAGTGAAGAAGCGGAGAAGGAGGATATATGAAAAAGGAAGCATATTTTGCAACTGCAGAAGAACTGGCCCGGGGCGGGCTGGAAGCGATCCCTCCGCAGATGATCTCCGGGAAGCATCTGATCTACAGCTCTCCGGCAACTCTGGCATTTAACTCTCCGGGAGCGGAGGGCTTTGGCGTAAAGCGGGCCGGGCTTGCAGTGCCGGATTCCATTATGCTGATCGTGGCACCGGGATGCTGCGGAAGAAATACTTCTCTTATCAGCTCCATGCCGGAGTACAATGATCGATTTTTTTATCTGATGATGGACGAGACGGATATTGTTACAGGCCGTCACCTGAAAAAGATCCCGAAAGCGGTAAAAGAGATCTGCGACTGCTGTGAGAAGAAGCCGTCTGTGGTGATGATCTGTATCACCTGTGTGGATGCACTTCTGGGAACGGATATGGAACGTGTCTGCCGGAAGGCAGAGGAAAAGGTGGATATTCCGGTGCGTCCCTGTTACATGTACGCACTGACACGTGAGGGCAGAAAGCCGCCTATGGTCCATGTGCGCCAGTCCTTATACTCCCTCCTTGAGCCACAGAAGAAAAAGGGAAATGTGGTCAATCTTCTGGGATTTTTTTCGCCGCTGGTTGATGACTGCGAGATGTATGAGCTGCTGCAGCAGGCAGGCGTAAAGACCATCCATGAAATCGCAAGATGTAAGGATTATGAAGAATATCAGACCATGTCACAGGCCAATTTTAATCTGGTGCTTCATCCGGAAGCAAGGTTTGCAGCGGAGGATTTTCATGACCGGCTGAAGATTCCTTTTATTGAGCTTCGGAGGCTCTACCAGACAGATAAGATCGAAAATCAGTATCGTGCCTTGGGACAGGTTCTTGGAGTCTCTTTTGATCAGGAAGTGTATAAAAAAGCAGCAGAAGAGGCAGTGGAGAGATTCCGGGAAGTCTGTCCGGATGCGTCTTTTGCTGTAGGGGAGTGCATGAACGGAGATTCCTTTGAGCTGGCCCTGGCCCTGGTGCGGTATGGTTTCCGGGTGCCGGAGATCTACGGAACTATCACAGCCGAGAATTTTGTATACATACGGCATCTTGCGGAATTGAGTCCGGATACAAAGGTTTTTTCCAATATGGAACCCACCATGCTGTATTACGATCCGTCCGGGAGCGGAGTGAACCTTACTATAGGAAAGGATGCAGGATATTATCACCGGGATCAGCCAAATGCCGTGTGGAATCAGGACCGGCAGCCCTATGGCTATGCGGGGGTACGCAGGCTGTTTGAAACACTGACAGAGAAAGTTTTGCAGAAGGGAGAAAAGGTATGAGAGGACTTCGAAAATATCTGACACCCTTTGCACCGGATCAGTCCGGAGCCGTGTCAGTGCTGTATGAGCTTGGCGGGATCATCGTGATCTGTGATGCAGGAGGATGTGCGGGAAATGTCTGCGGCTTTGATGAACCAAGATGGTTTGAACAGAAAAGTGCGGTATTCAGCGCAGGACTTCGGGATATGGATGCCATCCTGGGACGGGATGACCGCCTGGTTGCCAAGCTTGTGGATGCGGCAGAAAAGGTGGAGGCAGGCTTTGCAGCCATTATCGGAACACCGGTACCTGCTGTGATCGGAACGGATCATCAGGCACTGCGGCGGATGTGCGAGAAGAAAACAGATCTTCCGGTGCTTGCAGTAAATACCAACGGAATGGAGCTTTATGATGCGGGAGAGCGGAAGGCTTATCTGGAGCTTTTTAAAGCCTTTGCCCGGGAAAAGCTGTCTGCGGAGGCTGGTAAGACAGGAGTTCTCGGAATGACACCTCAGGATGTCAGTGACCTGAAAGCAGCAGACAAGATCCGTGAAAAATTCCGTGTCAGAGGACAGAGAGCAGTCTGCTACGGAATGGGAGAAGGGCTTGATGAGGTAAAAAAAGCCTCCTCTGCGGAAAAAAATATCGTGG
Organism: Blautia sp. aa_0143; assembly: GCF_004167315.1. Taxonomy (NCBI): domain Bacteria; kingdom Bacillati; phylum Bacillota; class Clostridia; order Lachnospirales; family Lachnospiraceae; genus Blautia; species Blautia sp. aa_0143. Next base: position 59,962 of record NZ_RCXU01000004.1, on the reverse strand, counting down.
TTTCTCCTGCGGCACTGGAATGTGCCAGATATCTGGAGAAAACCTTCGGAACACCTTATGAGGTGGGATATCCTCTGGCGGAAGAGCTGATTCCTGATATGGATTATACAGGAAAAAAGATTCTCATCGTGCAGCAGCAGGTGATGGCCGGTTCCATAAGAGAGGAGCTACGGAAACGTGGTGCGGACGGAGAGCTCACCGTGGCAAGCTGGTTTTCCATGGAAAAAGATCTCCTGGAGGAGGGCGATGTGTCATTAAGGGATGAGGAAGATTACATGGAACTGGCAGAGAAGGGCGGATATGACGTGATCTTTGCAGATCCATGTATGAAGCGGATGACAAAGGCTTTTTCAGGAGTGTTTGTGGATACAGTGCATTTTGCAGTATCCGGAAAATGCAGGTAGACCATAAGGGCAGGACATAAAGTTACATGCATGCTGCAGCCGGATCAGTGGAAACAGCTGCAGGGAATGGAGAAACATATGGAGCGGGAAATTACGAAAATGATCCGTGTTTACGGGATCGTACAGGGAGTGGGATTTCGCCCTACGGTGAGTCGTCATGCTATGGCAAGAGGAATCCGTGGCAGTGTGTCCAATAAAGGACCCTATGTGGAGATTTTTGCTCAGGGTAAGCAGCAGGATGTGGATGCCTTTATCGCAGATATCGGGAATAAGCCACCGAAGCGTGCAGCTATCCTGAAGCTTCTTGAAGAACCGGTGGAGGAGCCGGAGAAATTTACACAGTTTGATATCATCGAAAGTGAGAAGACAAAGGGGGAAATCTTTGTCTCCCCGGATATCGCGATCTGCGATGAATGTAAGGCGGAGATGTTTGATCCGGAAAACAGGCGGTATCTGCATCCCTTTATCAACTGTACCTGCTGCGGTCCGAGACTGACGATCCTGGATTCGCTTCCTTATGACCGTGAACGGACCAGTATGAAGGAATTTCCCATGTGTCCCTCCTGTGCGGATGAGTACCATAACCCGGATACCAGACGCTATGATGCCCAGCCGGTGTGCTGTAATGACTGCGGCCCTGAGGTATACCTGGCGGGAAGAGAGGAACGGGGACGGGAGGCTATCACTTATACAAGGAAGATCATTGCTTCCGGCGGGATCGTGGCCATCAAAGGGATCGGTGGTTTTCACCTTTGCTGTGATGCTACCAGTGAGGAGGCAGTACAGCGGCTGCGGCAGCGGAAACGGCGTCCGGGGAAGCCTTTTGCAGTGATGGCACAGGATATGGAAGCTGTGAAGAAGATCTGTAAGGTCAGCGAGGAACAGGAGAAGATCCTTACCGGTCATCAGAAGCCGATCCTGCTGTTGGATAAGCTGCCGGGAGAAACGGGGCTTTGTGAGAGCATTGCACCTGGGAATCCCAAGGTGGGTGTCATGCTTCCCTATGCACCGGTTCAGCTGCTTCTTTTTCATTACGATGATGGGATCCGGATGCCTGGGCTTCTGGTAATGACCAGCGGAAATACTTCTGGGGCGCCGATCTGCAGAGATGATGAGGAGGCGGCAGAGGAGCTTTCCTATCTCTGTGACTGCATTCTTTCCCACAACAGGAAGATACGTATCCGGGCCGACGATTCGGTGATGGATTTCTATAAGGGTGAACCCTATATGATCCGCCGTTCCCGCGGGTATGCGCCTCTTCCGTTTATGGTCTCCACACCCTGGAAGGGCCAGGTGATCGCAGCAGGTGGAGAACTTAAGAACACCTTCTGCATTGGTGTGGATAACCGTTTTTATCCTTCCCCTTATGTGGGAGATCTGGAGGATCTTCGAACGGTAAAAGCCCTGAAGGAAACGATCGGGCGGCTGGAAACACTTCTGGAGGTGCAGCCGGAGGTAGTGGTCTGTGATCTTCACCCTAAATATAATTCCACAGTGGTGGCAGAGGAGCTAGGGCTTCCGGTTCTGAGGGTGCAGCATCATTATGCACACATTTTATCCTGCATGGCAGAAAATGACTGCGAAGAAAAGGTGATAGGGGTTTCCTTTGACGGAACAGGCTATGGAACCGATGGAACCATCTGGGGCGGAGAGCTCCTGGTTGCAGACTGTCAGGGATTTACAAGGCTTGGAAGTATAGAACCCTTTGTCCAGGTTGGCGGAGACATTTCCGCAAAAGAAGGCTGGCGGATCGCCGTTTCCCTGATCTGGCAGAATATGGGAAATCTGGAAAAAACCCTGGACACTGTCCGTAAATTGGGACTTTGCACAGATCAGGAAGCAAAGGTACTGGTGACTATGGCACAGCGGAAGATCAATGCCGTGACTTCCACCAGTGCAGGAAGACTTTTTGACGGAGTCAGTGCGATCCTGGGGATCCGGAGAGCGTCTACCTTTGAGGGAGAAGCGTCCACAGCACTGGAATTTGCTGCGGAGGCCTGGAGAAAGCAGCGGGAGATGCAGAAGAAAAATCCGGAAGAAAACCTGAAGATACGGATGTCAGAAAAGGAAGACATTCCGGAAAGCACAGGCATTTCAGAAGCGTCTGAAGATGAACGAAAATTTATTTTAAATACAGGTGAGATCGTTGCATATCTGGTCCGGGCAAGGCTTGCAGGAGAGGATCCCGGGAAGCTGGCTTATGGATTTCACCGGGCACTGGCAGATAAGATCCTTGCAGCCTGTGAGGAAGCAGAGCGGCAGACCGGAATCCGGAAAGTGGCATTAAGTGGCGGTGTCTTTCAGAACCGGCTGCTTCTGGAGCTGGTAGATGACGGTCTTACGGAAATGGGGTTTAAAGTTCTGAAGCACAGCCTGATCCCACCGAATGACGGAGGGATCGCACTGGGACAGGCGGTGTATGGGATGGCTTATGTGCAGCGATACAGATAAATATAGATGAGATCATGCAGATACGGATCAAAAATGTTTTATGATAATGCATGGAGCATACAGCAGAAATGCAGGATGGGAGGCACAGATATGTGTGTAGGATTATCAGCAAAAGTAGTAAAGATCAGTGACGGAACAGCAGTGGTGGATGCAGGCGGCGCAAAGAGAGAGGTTTCCGCCCAGCTCCTGGGAGACCTGGAGCCGGGGGATTATGTGATGGTGCATGCAGGTGTTGCCATTGCAAAGATCACCGATGATGACGAGGAAGAGACAGACCAGCTGATGGAGGAACTGCTGTGATGGAAGAGAGGAAAAAAACAGCAAGAGAGATCATAGAAGGATATCAGGGGCCGCCGGTGCGGATCATGGAGGTCTGCGGAACACATACCCACGAGATCTTCCGTCTGGGGATCCGCAAGCTTCTGCCGCCGCAGGTGGAGCTGATCTCAGGACCGGGATGTCCGGTCTGTGTAACACCGGTAGGGTTTATTGACGAGGCCGTTTATCTTGCTCTGGAAAAACAGGTGACGATCTGCACATTCGGTGATCTTGTCCGCGTACCGGGAACAAAGAAAAGCCTTGCAGATGCCAGGGCAGAAGGCGCCAGGATACGGATCGTCTATTCACCGGCAGATGCAGAAAAATATGCGAAAGAGCATCCAAAAGAGCAGGTGGTATTTCTTTCCGTTGGCTTTGAGACCACCACGCCTGCCGGCTGTCTTTCCGTGAAAAAGGCCGGAGAGGACGGACTTTCCAATTATTCGCTCCTTGTGGCAAACAAGACCATGCCCCAGGCTTATCAGGCATTAAAGGGCAGTGCGGATGTGTTCCTTTATCCGGGACATGTCAATGCGATCACAGGAACTGCGCTCTGTGAGCAGCTGGCAGAGGAAGGTATCAGTGGTGTGGTGGCAGGCTTTACAGCGAAGGAGCTGCTTACGGCACTGGCTGTTGCACTGGTACGTTTTCAGGAAGGAAAACCGTTCTTTGTGAACTGCTATCCCCGTGTGGTAAAAAGTGAGGGAAGCCCGGAGGCACAGAAGCTGATCGAAGAACTGATGGAGCCCTGTGATTCCGAATGGCGCGGTCTGGGTGTGATCCCGGGGTCCGGCCTGGTGCTCCGGAAGGAGTGGGAAGCCTTTGATGCCAGAAAAAAATATGCAGTGCCGCCGATCCAGGGCAGGCCAAATCCGGCCTGTCGCTGTGGGGATGTGCTTCAGGGAAAATGCAGGCCATCAGATTGTAAGGTATTCGGAAAGGTCTGTACCCCGCAGCATCCGGTAGGTGCCTGTATGGTATCCAATGAAGGAGCATGTTCCGCATATTTTATGTACGGAAACTGATGTCCGCTTTAATGGACTGCGAAATATGATACATTACATATAGTACAAACGAAGGATCGTATCCGGAAGATCTGACAGGATGAAACCGATATGAAATTCCTTTGACCCAGCATAGAAAGAAGATAATATTATGGAAAATAAAACAGTGACCATGGCACACGGTGCCGGAGGCCGTCAGACCTCAGAACTGATCGATGAAGTATTCAAAGCGCATTTTGCAAACCCGGATCTCACAGCCGATGATGCGGCCGTGCTGGTTCCGCCTGCAGGAAAAATGGCAGTATCCACCGATGGATTTATTGTTTCTCCGGCATTTTTTCCGGGGGGAAATATCGGCAAGCTTTCCATCTGCGGAACCGTTAATGACCTTGCCTGTATGGGAGCAAAACCGATGTATCTTACCTGCGCTTTTGTCATTGAGGAGGGTTTTCCCATGGAGAAGCTGGAGGAGATCGCCGCAGCTATGGAAAAAACAGCAAAAGAAGCCGGAGTGCGTATCGTTTCCGGAGATACTAAGGTGGCAGGAAAAGGTCAGGTTGACGGTGTGTTTATCACAACAACCGGAATGGGTGAGATCCAGGAGGGCGTTCAGGTAGGCGGTGAGCTGGCAAAACCGGGAGATGCCATTATTGTAACCGGTGATGTGGGAAGACATGGATGCACCATTCTTCTGGCAAGAGAGGATTTCGGCATTGACGCAGATGTGACAAGTGACTGCGCACCGCTGTGGGGAGCTGTAAAAGATGTACTGGATGCCACCCATAACATTCATGTGATCCGTGATGCCACAAGAGGTGGTGTCGGAACGGTTCTTTACGAGATCGCAGGACAGAGTAACGTAGGGATCCGCCTGGATGCAGCAGCTGTTCCGGTAGCTCCGGAGGTAAAGGGTGTCTGCGGCATGCTTGGCCTGGAGCCTCTTTATCTGGCATGTGAGGGACGAATGGTGATCATGGCACCAAAGGAAGAGGCAGGAAGGATCGTGGAAGCACTGCGTAAATGTCCTTATTCCAGGGACGCAGCCATTATCGGTGAAGTTACGGAAGACCAGCCAGGAAAGGTTGTCATGACTACGGAGATCGGAACGCAGGCACTTCTTCCGCAGCCGGGAGGAGAGCTTCTGCCGAGGATCTGCTGATAATATCGGAAAGGAGAGTCAGATCTTATGGAGACAAGAGTGGCATTGATCTCGATCATTGTGGAAAACAATGACGTGATCGATGATATCAACCGTTTTCTTCATGAAGCGGGAAAATATATTATCGGGAGAATGGGGATCCCTTACCGGGAAAAAGGCATCAATATCATCAGTATTGCCATTGATGCACCACAGGATGTGATCAGCTCCTTATCCGGAAAGATCGGACGCCTCAGTGGAGTTTCCGCCAAAACGGCATATTCCAATGTGATCACAAAAGCGGAGGACAGAAAATGATAAAAGTTGCGGTATACGGAAAGGGCGGCATCGGAAAATCTACTACGGTTTCCAATGTGGCAGTAGCCCTTGCGGAAAAAGGAATGAAAGTGATGCAGATCGGCTGTGATCCCAAGGCAGATTCCACGATCCTTCTCAGGCATGGAAAAAAAGTTCCCACTGTACTGGAGCTGTATAACGAAAAACGCCAGGAGCTGAAGCTTACGGATATGGTGCAGATCGGATATGGGGGTGTAGTCTGTGTGGAAGCCGGCGGTCCTGCACCGGGGCTTGGATGTGCGGGAAGAGGTATCATTACTGCTCTCGAGAAGCTTAAGGAAAACGGAGCCTATGAGACCTATAAACCGGACATTGTTTTTTATGACGTACTGGGAGATGTTGTCTGCGGTGGATTTTCCATGCCCATGCGAAAGGGGTATGCAGATAAGGTATTTATCATCACCTCCGGAGAAAACATGGCCATCCATGCAGGGGCAAATATTGCCATGGCAGTGGATAATTTCAGAAACAGAGGATATGCATCCCTTGGCGGCGTGATCCTGAACCGGCGGAACGTGCCGGGAGAGGAAGAAAAAGTCCGGGAGCTGGCAGAGGATTTTCATACGCGGGTAGTGGGAACGCTTTCCAGAAGTGAACTGGTCCTGGAAGCAGAGAATCGAGGAAAAACTCTTCTGGAAGCCTATCCGGATTGTGAGATGGCAGAGGAGTACCGGACACTGGCCGAGCAGATCCTGAGTGCATGCAGGGAGGAAGGCTCATGTTAAAAAGAGTTGGTAACAGAGAGCTTTTGGGAAAAACAGAAATATTTATAAAGGAAGCCTCTTTTCCGGTTCCCTTTCAGCCGGGACTGGAATTTAATTCACCGGTCCATGGAAACTGGAATATCGTACATACGGGAATGCTGGTTCCGGAAGCAAGGCAGATCTACGTCTGTGCGGATAACTGCATGCGTGGCGTTGTGCTGACTGCCGCAGAGATGAATGCGGCAGACCGTTTTTCCTTTGTGATCGTGGAGGAAAAGGATCTTCTGGGCGGAAATCTGGAGGATGTGACCATTGAAGGAGTGACGGACATTCTGAACCGGCTGGATGAGAAGCCAAAGGCAGTATTGCTTTTTACTGTGTGTCTTCATCATTTTCTGGGAAGTGATCTGGAACGCATCTACGGAGAACTGGAAGAAAGATTTCCGGAGATCTTTTTTATGCGGTGCTTTATGGATCCTATCATGCAGAAAACAGGCCCGACTCCGGATCAGAAGCTGCGCCGTGCCATGTATGATGCAGTACCGGAGAGGAAAGCTGATCCGGAATGTGTCACAGTCCTGGGCAGTGATTTTGTGTTGGATGAGAGTGCAGATATCTGCCGGATCCTGAAAAAGAACGGAATCCGTCTCCGTGAAGCACCGGCCTGTAAGAACTGGGAGGATTATCGGAGCCTGGGAGAGGGAAGCCTGATCCTTAACTGTTATCCGGCAGGAAAATTCGGAGTACAGCAGCAGGCGGAGAGACTTGGAAGGCCGTTTTTATACCTGCCCGGAAGCTTTGACTATGAGGAGATAGAGACGCAGGAAAAGTATTTGCTGGAGCTGCTGGATCAGCACAGCTGCGGTAAAAATGGCCTGGATATCAAAACGGAGATCCGAAAATGCGAGGAGGCTCTTTCCCATGCACACCAGATCATCGGTGACACTCCCATAGCTGTGGATTATCTTTTTCATCCAAGACCTCTGGGACTTGCAAAGCTTCTCCTTACGCATGGATTTCAGGTACAGTCCGTTTTTCTGGACAGTATCAGCCCGGAAGAAAAAGAAGTATTTTTCTGGCTGAAGGAGAATTACCCGGAACTCATGTTGATTTCGACTGTCCGTCCGGAGATGAGAGTGCGGCCACGGCAGCATTCCGGAAAAATCCTTGCCGTCGGACAAAAAGCAGCCTGGTTTACCGGAAGCCGGAATTTTGTCAATATGGTACAGGGTGGCGGGCTTTGGGGCTTTGACGGGATCAGACGTACTGCACAGTTGATGCTGGAGGCATTTAATGAGGAAAAAGCTCCGGAGGATCTGATCGTTCGAAAGGGATGGGGGTGCGAAAGCTGCATATGAGACAGGCATATCGGATCATACCAATCTACACGGCAGACGTGTCCGGCGTCTGCTCCGCGTTGTATGAGCTTGGAGGAATGACAGTGATGCATGATCCCTCCGGCTGTAATTCTACCTATAATACCCATGATGAGATTCGGTGGTACGACCAGGACAGTCTGATCTTTATCTCAGGTCTTACGGATATCGATGCCATTATGGGAAATGATGAGAAATTTCTTCAAGATATCGAAGAGGCGGCAAAGGAGCTGAAACCGAAATTTATTGCACTTGCAAGTTCACCGATTCCCTTTATGAACGGAACAGATTTTCAGGGACTGGCCTGTGCACTTACGGCAAGAACCGGAATCCCGGCATTTTCGGTTCCGACCAGCGGCATGCATGACTATGTATACGGAGCAGGGCTGGCGCTGGCAGAGATCGCAGGACATTTCACAGGAGCAGCAGAGAAAACAGGAAGGTGTTCAGAAGTACCGACGGGATCTGCGGAAAGATCTACAGAGAAGAGAAGCAGGAAATTAAATCTTCTTGGAGCAACACCCCTTGATCTTGGCCCGCAGTCTGCAGTAGATGCCATGAAAAAACGTCTGGAAAACTATGGCTGGGAGATACTTTCCACCTGGGCTATGGGGGATACGCTGGAAGCTTTGTCCTGTGCCGGTGAAGCAGCGGTAAACCTTGTGGTATCCTCTGTGGGGATCCCGGCGGCCAATGTGCTGAAAGAAAAATTCGGTACGCCATTTCTCGTGGGGACTCCTGTGGAAGGCTATGAGGGACAGATTTCAGATGCACTTGAGCGGATCGCGGATAGATCCTGTGGAGAGTGGGTAAATAAGAAGGATGACTCCGCAGAGGAAAGCGGAGGGCAGATCTTAGGGAAACAGGAGGAACTGTGGAAAGTAACTCCGGAGCAGGTAATCTATTTTCAGGGAAGAAACAGTCTGTCAGCAGTATCTGACCCTTCAGGAGAAAGCAGGGAAATGCCCGACAAAGAAGAGGTATTTTTTTCTGTACCGGACATTACCATCATCGGAGAACCGGTTACCATGGGCTCCCTGGCAGCAGTCATAGAGCAGAAATACGGAAAAAATGTTCAGCTGCTTTGTCCGCTGGAGATCACAGAGGGACTTTTGCGCAAGGGAGATGAAGCCATCTGTGGCGAGGAAGCCATGGAAGAAAAGCTGAAAACAGCCAGGATCATTGTGGCAGACCCACTCTATCGTCCGATCTGTCCGAAAACAGCCATTTTTTATGAGATGCCGCATATTGCGTTTTCCGGAAGGATATATCTCAGAAAATATTTTCCGGAATAAAGAGCGTTTCGTGATCATGTATATAAATATTATGCGGATGAGAAAACAGGGCAGCAGTGTGTATAATTGCAGGAAAATCACATAAACTAAATTATAAGAAACCGTAAAGGCGTTGCAGAAATATGCAGCGCCTTTTTCCGGCAGTAATATCGGAAATGGAGCATATATGGAGGGATTTTTATGTGGGGATTTTTGTCAGCACTGATCTCAGGTGCACTGATGAGTATTCAAGGGGTATTTAACACAAATGTAACAAAACAGACCAGTCTGTGGGTTTCAACCGGCTGGGTACAGTTTTCTGCATTTCTGATCTGTGTGGTAGCATGGTTTTTTACAGGCAGAGAAAGTATCGGCATGCTGTGGCAGGTAGAGGATAAATATAATTTACTCGGAGGAGTGATCGGTGCATTTATCACTATCACAGTGATCCGGAGTATGGGAAGTCTGGGGCCTGCGCGGGCGGTTATGCTTATTGTCATTTCTCAGCTTGCGGTGGCTTATCTTATAGAATTGTTGGGGATTTTCGGTGTGGAAAGAGCAGATTTTCAGTGGAGAAAGCTGTTGGGAATGCTGATCTGTATTGCAGGTGTGGTTATTTTCAAATGGAAATAGAAATAAAAGTATTGTAATATTTGTAATACTTCGTTAAAATAAGGTATGGTTTTGCATGAGTAACGGGGCACCTGCCGCCACATCGGCGGAAAGGAGTGAACCGCCTACCTATGAAAATAAGATCACATATCAGAAGTGTTCGGTTTGTTTTTTCCATATTTTTGTTACAGATCCTGGCAGGGCTGACAGGCTGTAAGGATGACGGAACAGAATTTCTGGAGAAAGAACTGGTGCAGGAAGAAAGTACGGAAGCATCCGAAATGGATGCAGAGCAGGAAGAACCGAAGGATACGGAAAGTGAAGTATCCGGGAAGGCATCCGCAGGGGCTGCGGCAGATATATCACAGAAGAAACAGAATGAGTCTGCGGAGGAACCGGCTTCGGAGGTTGAAAAACAGCTGCCGGAGATCTCAGACACCCCTCAGACCATTTATGTAGATATATGTGGAGCAGTGACCAGCCCGGGAGTCTATGAGCTTCCATATGGCAGCCGTGTTTTTCAGGCTATCGAGCAGGCCGGAGGATATCTTCCGGAAGCTGCGGCAAGCTATCTCAACCGTGCTAAGGGACTTTCCGATGGACAGCAGGTTTATGTGCCTACCCAGGCGGAGGTGGACAGCCAGCGGATCGCAGCTACCCAAGATGGATCGGAAGTCACAGCAGAAAACAGTACCGAAACGGCGAGCGGACAGAAATCCGCCGGAGAGGATTCCGGTGAAGCTGAGACTGCATCTTCCACAGAGCAGAAGATCGATCTGAACACCGCTGATGTATCCCAGCTTACTACTCTCACAGGTGTAGGGGAGTCCAAGGCCCTGGCGATCATCGCTTACAGGGAAGAGAACGGTCCCTTTACTTCAGCAGAGGATATCATGAATGTACCAGGCATCAAAGAAGGAACCTATGAGAAGATAAAGGATAAAATAGCAATAAAGTAAGGAGCGCTAAATGAGCAGGAAAGTATTGGTAGTAGATGATGAGAAACTGATTGTCAAGGGACTTCGCTTCAGTCTGGAGCAGGACGGAATGGAAGTGGACTGTGCCTATGACGGAGAGGAAGCACTGGAAAAAGCAAAAGCAGGAGAGTACGATATCATCCTTCTTGACCTGATGCTTCCAAAAATGGACGGTCTTGAGGTATGCCAGCAGATCCGTGAATTTTCCAATGTTCCGATCATCATGCTTACAGCAAAAGGAGAAGATATGGATAAGATCCTGGGTCTGGAATACGGAGCTGATGATTATGTCACCAAGCCTTTCAACATCCTGGAAGTCAAAGCCCGCATCAAGGCGATCATCCGCCGTGCAGGCAGCAAACAGGACAAGCAGGAGAAGGCCAAGACTGTGGAAGTCGGAGAACTGAAGCTGGACTGCGAAGGACGCCGCGTATTTATCTCCGGAAAAGAGATCAACCTCACAGCCAAGGAATTTGATGTGCTGGAACTGCTGGTATTCAATCCGAACAAGGTATACAGCAGAGAAAATCTTCTGAATATCGTATGGGGCTATGAATATCCGGGAGATGTCCGTACCGTAGATGTACATATCCGCCGCCTGAGAGAAAAGATCGAGGCCAATCCCAGTGAGCCGAAATATGTACACACCAAATGGGGTGTGGGCTACTATTTCCAGGCATAACCTGTGAAGTTCAAAAAGAACGGCAAATTTTTCAAAAGTCTCCGCTTTCGTATTCTGATCATCCTGATCATACTGGGAATCGTACCGAGTGTCATCGTAACGGAAATGGTTATTGCCAACTATGAAGATCGTGCCATTGCCAACCGTGTGCAGAGCATGGAGAACATCTGTGACATCATGTGCGACCTGTTGATCAAGGAGAATTATCTGAATGACACCAGCTCTCAGACGGTGAACAGCAAGCTGGAATTACTGTCCAACAGCTATGGTGGCAGGATTCTCATTGTAGACAGGGATTTCAGGATCATCAAGGATACCTATGGCGTGGATGAGGGCAGGACTCTGGTTTCCCAGAAAGTATTGAACTGTTTTAAAGGAGAAGATGCCTACCAATATGATTCTGACAGCCAGAAGCTGATCCTGGCAGTTCCGGTAAAAAGTCCGGATGTAAAACAGGTGCAGGGTGCCATGATGATCATGGCATCTTCCAGTGAGGTGACAGCAACCATCCATGAACTGGAGCAGAAAGGGATTCTGATCATCGGTATCATTGTAGTGCTGGCCATTTTTCTGGGTTATATTCTTTCCACGATCCTGGTGAAGCCATTTGCCAGGGTAACGAAAGCAATCGAGGACCTTACAGACGGATATCAGAATGAGGAGATCTCGGTACCGGATTATACAGAGACAGCTTTGATCACAGATGCATTTAACAAGATGCTTTCCAGAATGAAGACGTTGGATGAATCCAGACAGGAGTTTGTATCCAATGTGTCTCATGAGCTGAAGACACCTATGACTTCAATGAAGGTTCTGGCGGATTCGCTGGTAGGACAGCAGGGGGTTCCGGAGGAACTGTATCAGGAATTTCTTTCTGATATCACAGAAGAGATTGACAGAGAGAACAAGATCATCACCGATCTGCTCTCCCTGGTAAAAATGGACAAAAAAGCAGCAGATATGAATATCAGCAATATGAATATCAATGAGCTGCTGGAGAATATTCTGAAGCGTCTCCGTCCTATTGCAGATCAGAGAAGGATTGACCTGATCCTGGATTCGTTCCGACCGGTAACCGCAGATGTGGATGAGGTGAAATTTACCCTTGCCATCAGTAACCTGGTCGAAAATGGTATCAAATACAATGTAGATGAGGGATGGGTCCGCGTAACACTGGATGCGGATCATAAGGATTTCTATGTGACGGTTGCAGATTCCGGCCTGGGAATACCGGAAGATTCCATTGAACGGATCTTTGAGCGTTTTTATCGTGTGGATAAATCCCATTCCAGAGAGATCGGCGGAACCGGCCTTGGACTTGCTATTACAAGAAGTTCTATAGCCATGCATCATGGGGTCATCAAGGTATCCAGCAAAGAGGGCGAGGGAACCACATTTACCGTGAAGATCCCGCTGTCCTATATTCCGTCCTAGGAGGTACAGCATGAAAAAAACGATTTTGATCATCTGTGTGGCCGCTGCCTGCATCCTTCTTGGTCTGGTTGCTTTCATAGGTTTGTCGGGAAGAAATAAAAACGAAGAACAGCAGTATAGATTTTATTATATCAACAGCGATGAAACGAGACTGAAAGAAGAAAAATATACTCCGGAGAAGGAAACAACAGAAGTGATGCTGCGCAATTTTTCCGAGAGTCTGAATAACCGTGAGACCCGGGAAGACGGAATCTCACTTTTTCCGGATGGAGTAAAGATTTCTTCTTATTCCATACAGGATGGAGTCCTGAATGTAGAATTCAATGAGGCCTATGATAAAATGTCACGTACCAGAGAACTTCTGGTGCGAGCAGGTATAGTGAAGATTTTTTTACAGGTTCCAGGAGTGGATTCTGTGGAGATCTATGTGGGTAAAAAGCCGCTGACAGATACCAGGGGTGAAGAAGTGGGAGCCATGAACAACGACACCTTTGTGGAGTTTTCCGGGTCCGATGGGGATGTGTACAGCTATGACACCTTTACTTTGTATTTCACAAATAAAAACGGAGATAAACTGGTAGCGGAACAGAGAAGTGTCCGCTACAGACGAAATCTTCCGAAGGCTACGGTGGTTCTGGAGCAGCTTGCAAGAGGTCCGCTGGAAAAAGGACATTATCCTACAATACCGGAGAATTCAGAGGTACTTTCCCTGACGAGAGCAAACGGAATCTGCTATGTGGATTATAATTCCGTATTTCAGGATTATGCTCTGGATGTTTCGGAACAGATTGCCGTGTATTCGGTGGTAAATACGCTGATCGCGGCAACGGATGTGGACAAAGTTGAGATTTCCATCGAAGGAAACAAGGAAGTGACCTTTGGCCAGAATATGCAGCTTTATAAGTTCTATGAATGGAACGACAGCCTGCTGGCACACACAAAGGCTAAAAAAGAATAGAAAAAATAAAACATTTCAAAATATCAGAAAACGGGAGAACATTTATGGCGAAAAGGCCGATGTGTCTTTTGTGTTTTCTTATGGTGCTGAGTCTTGGCGCACTGGAGCTTATGGGGATTCCTCTGATCAGGGGGAATCCCCTTCCGTTAAATGTGCAGGAGCAGATCGAAGCGCACCCTGGTTCCATAATCTGCGGGGAGGTGGAACAGTATGAAAACACAGAATTTTCCCAGTCTGTTTATCTGAAAAAAACATATCTTATCCATCAGTCAAAAAAATTTCCAATTGAAAATGTAAGAATATTTCTCAAAAAAGAAGAAGATCTGAAACCGGGAATGCGGATCCTGGTCAAGGGAACGCTGAAAAGAGTGGAAGGTCCTGCGAATCCGGGGGGCTTTGACAGCCAACAGTATTACGCCTGTCGTCATATTTATTATTTTATGAAGAACGCTGTGCTCCAAAAGAAAACAGCAGTGTATTCCGGCTACAGGCAGCTCCTTTTGGAGATAAAAGAAAGCTGCAGACAGATCCTGAAGGAAGCTGCAGGAAAAGATGCACCTGTTTTTTGTGCCATGACGCTTGGAGACAAACAGGAACTGGATCCGGAAACACAGATGCGCTATCAGCTGGCCGGAATCATACATATCCTTGCCATCAGCGGACTTCATATCAGTATTCTGGGAATGGGGCTTTACAACCTTCTAAAGAAGATGGGACTGGGGATCTGGCCTGCCGGGATTTTTTCTCTGGGAGTGATGCTGCAGTATGGGATCATGACCGGAGGGAGTGTTTCCACCATGCGTGCAGTAACTATGTTTTTGATCGCCATGGGAGCCAGGATCACCGGACGGATCTATGATATGATGAGTGCTCTTTCCGTAACTGCCATGATGATCCTTGTGGAATCTCCGGCCTATCTCCTGGACAGTGGATTTCTTCTGTCCTTTGGCTGTGTTCTGGGAATGGGGCTCGCTGCGGAAAAGATCTGTGCCCTTGCAGAAGCGGAGGAGAAAAAATGGACAAAGGCACTGGTAAGTCCTATAGCTCTTCAGCTTGTGACTCTGCCGGTGATGCTGAAGTTTTTCGGAGAAGTCTCTATTGCCGGATTTATCCTGAATCTGTTGGTGCTTCCAAGTGTGGGGGTAGTGCTGACTGGAGGAATGGTGGCGCTGCTGCTGGGAATTCTCAGTATTCCTGCGGCAAAACTGGTAATCCTGCCGGCAAGGGTACTGCTGCTTTTTTATGAATATCTCTGCAGTCTGGCAGGAAGATCAGGATGGAGTACTTGGATCGGAGGGGAGCCGGAAATATGGCAGATTGTGGTATATTATGGCTTTTTGATAATAGTCCTGTTTATGGGACAGTATATAAAAGAACAGCTCCGGAAGAAAAAAGCAGTCAGTGAGGAAACGGAGTTATCAGAGGAGCGGGCGGAAGCAGGTTGTTGGAAGCTATATGCTATCCGGATAACAGCCGGTATTTTTCTGGCAGTCGGAATCCTGATACTGGGATATCATCCAGCAGGAAGTCTGAAGGTGATCTGCCTGGATGTAGGACAAGGTGACGGTATTCTTGTGGAGACCCCGGAGGATCACCATTTTCTGATTGACGGAGGAAGCAGCAGCCAGTCGGATCTTGGAAGATACTGCCTTTTGCCGGCATTGAAAAGTCAGGGGATTTCCTGGCTGGATGGGATTTTTATTTCCCATACAGATCAGGATCATATCAACGGTGTGAAGGAGCTTCTGGAATATATGGGAAAAGGTCTTACAACCATCCGGGCCGGATATCTGATCCTGCCTGCCTGGGCGGAAAGACCAGATGCGTGGAGGGAGCTTGCAGAGGCAGCAAAAACAGCCGGAGTTAAGGTCGTGACAGCAGTAAAAGGGGATGAATTGCCTTGCGGCAAAGTATCTTTTTCTGTTCTGTGGCCGGAGAAAAATGCCACAGGAAAAGATGTGAATGAGGAAGCTATGGTGATGGAGTTGTCTTTTGGAGATTTTCAGATGCTTTTTACCGGAGATATCGGTGCAGATACGGAGAAAAAGCTTCTGGCAGCCGGGGGGCTTGAGGATGTTGACTGTCTGAAGGTGGGACATCACGGTTCCCGTTATTCTACCACAGAAGCATTTCTTGAGAAAATAAAGCCGGAAGTGGCGATCATTTCCTGTTCGCTCACCAACACCTACGGACATCCGTCACCGGAAACCGTAGAGCGGCTTAAAGAGGCCGGAAGTCAGGTGGAATACACCATGAAAAACGGTGCTATTACCGTGGAAACAGATGGAAGAAAGCTTAAGATCGGAAGGTTCCGGAAGGATTGAGGATTTTTTTCCAAAACCGAAAAAAAACGGTGACTTTTGAACACGTTTATTGTAGAATAGACAGGGTTTGTGCAAAAACAAAGCACTGAAAATGTGCAATACAAGATAAGGAGTTTTTATTTATGAAATATGATGTACTGATCGTAGGAGCAGGTCCCGGTGGAATCTTTGCGGCCTATGAACTGATGAATAATGATCCGGAGAAAAAGATCGCGGTTTTTGAAGCTGGTCATCCTCTGGAAAAAAGAAAATGTCCCATCGACGGAAAGAAAGTAAAATCCTGTATCCACTGCAAAACCTGTGCGATCATGAAGGGATTTGGCGGTGCAGGCGCTTTCTCCGACGGAAAATACAATATCACCAATCAGTTTGGCGGAACTCTGTACCAGCATATCGGCAAGGATACAGCTACAGAGCTGATGGAATATGTAGATAAACTGAACCTGATGCATGGCGGTGAGGGAACCAAACTTTATTCTACCACAAACAGCGAGATCCGTAAGCTCTGCCTTCAGAACGGCCTGCATCTTCTGGATGCATCAGTCCGCCATCTGGGAACAGATATCAACTATGTGGTACTTCAGAACCTCTATGAAAAAATGAAAGACCATGTGGACTTCTATTTTGACGCATCTGTTGACAAAGTAGAAAAAACTGAAGACGGTTATGCAGTTTTTGTAGGAGATGAGCGTTACGAGGGAACTTACTGTATCATCTCCGCAGGACGAAGCGGAAGTAAATGGATGGAGACGGTATGTACAGAGCTTAAGATCCCGACTCTTTCCAACCGTGTGGACATCGGAGTCCGTGTGGAGCTTCCGGCAGAGGTTTTCAGCCGTCTGACAGATGAGCTTTATGAGAGCAAGATCGTTTACAGAACTGAGAAGTTTGAGGATATGGTCCGTACCTTCTGCATGAACCCGCGAGGTGTTGTCGTGAATGAAAATACCAACGGTATCATCACAGTAAACGGTCACAGCTACGAAGATCCGGCAAAGCATACCAACAATACAAACTTTGCCCTTCTGGTATCCAAGCATTTCTCAGAGCCGTTCCATGACAGCAACGGATACGGTGAGAGCATTGCAAGACTTTCCAATATGCTTGGCGGTGGTGTTATGGTACAGCGGTTTGGAGATCTGATCCGCGGAAGACGAAGCACAAAAGCCCGTATTGAGGAAAGTTTCGTAACACCTACACTTTCTGCGACACCGGGAGATTTAAGCCTTGTTATGCCGAAACGTATCCTAGATGGCATCATCGAGATGATCTATGCTCTGGATAAGATCGCACCGGGAACCGCAGATGATGATACTTTGCTTTATGGCGTTGAGGTTAAATTCTACAACATGGAGGTCGAGATCGACGAAAATCTGGAAACCTGCCACAAGGGTCTCTTTGTTATCGGAGACTGTAGCGGCGTGACCCATTCTCTGTCCCATGCATCTGCCAGCGGAGTCTACGTAGCCAGATACCTGGAGCAGGAGTATTTTAACAGATAAACTGCAGAGCAGTTTATCTGTTATGAGCAAGTAGCAAAGCGGATTGCGAATATCCGCTTGACTAGATAAACTGCAGAGCAGTTTATCTGTTATGAGCAAGTAGCGAAGCGGATTGCGAATATCCAGTGTAAGACAGTCCATTTCTGATATCAGGGTGATGACAGAAAGGGGCTGTTTTTTATGCAGGATATGCATGAATATTGGAGAAAGTATTCTGATAATAACTGACAGATACAGGGAGAAAACCGGTTACTGTTCACTGGTAATAATTCGCGAGGTATTTTTTGTGAGTGAAGATCACAGAAAATCGTGAATCGTCTGACATCAATCTTGACAAATTTATGAGTTTGTGGTAAAAGTTAGATAACCAGGTAAAAGAAAATATGTGCAAATGTTATAATGATAAGGTTGCATCCAGTCGGATGTGCAAAAGAGAATCCGGTGAGAATCCGGAACGATACCGTCACTGTGAAAGGGGAGCTGCTTTTATAACCACTGGGAGACCGGGAAGGGAAAGCAGCGTGGAACCAAGTCAGGAGAACTGCCTTATTGTGAGATTCAGGGATTCGCGGTTTACGAATCGGTATTCTCCATAACAATACAGAACTTCTTTTTATGTATTTGTATTGCGCAGAGAATCATGTGTGAGCAGGCGGCCGCAGAGAGCTGCTGCTTTTTTGTACATATCAGTATTCTGGAAATACATGAAAAGAGGACAATGAGAAATGAAAAGAAAAACAATGTTAGCTCTGATGCTCGCAGTTTCCATGACATGCTCTATGGGTGCGGCTACAACAGCAATGGCAGCAGAGGATTCTGCTACAGAAGAGAACGCTGAGGCAGCTGATACCACAGAGGCTTCTGATGCAGATCAGGAAGCAGCAGATAATGTAGCAGCTCTGATCGACAAGATCTATGTACAGGAAAGAAACGACACAACAGATGAGGACTGCAAGGCAGCCAAAGAAGCATGGGATGCTCTGACAGATGCTCAGAAAGAACTGGTAGAGGGTGAGAATGCAGATCCGGATTATTTCGGACGTGACACAGGAGATGCTTCCAAGGACGATCCGCGTAACCAGGATGAGATCGGTGAGAATGAACTTCTTGTTGTAAGCTTTGGTACTTCCTTCAATGACAGCCGTGCAGAGGATGTCAAGGGAATCGAGGATGCTCTTGCAGAAGCTTATCCGGACTGGTCTGTAAGAAGAGCATTTACAGCACAGATCATCATCAACCATGTAGAGGCAAGAGATGATGAAGTGATCGATAACATGCAGCAGGCTCTTGACCGTGCAGTAGAGAATGGTGTTAAGAATCTGGTTGTACAGCCTACCCATCTGATGCATGGTGCTGAGTACGATGAGATGACAGAAGCGATCAATGGCTATAAAGATAAATTCGAGTCTGTAGCTATCGCAGAGCCAATGCTCGGTGAGGTTGGAGACGATGCAACTGTGATCAATGATGACAAGAAAGCCGTTGCTCAGGCAATCACAGATACGGCTTGCAAAGAGGCCGGATTTGACAGCATGGATGCAGCAGCTGAGGCTGGCACAGCATTCGTATTCATGGGACATGGAACATCTCATACAGCTAACGTTACATACGATCAGATGCAGACACAGATGGAAAACCTTGGATTGAAGAACGCATTCATCGGTACTGTAGAGGGTAAGCCGGAAGATACAGCCTGCGACAAGGTTATCGAGAAGGTAAAAGAAGCAGGATACAAGAACGTTGTTCTTCGTCCGCTGATGGTTGTTGCCGGAGACCATGCAAATAACGATATGGCCGGTGATGAGGAGGATTCCTGGAAGAGCCAGTTTGTAGCATCCGGAAACTTCGATAAGGTTGACTGCCAGATCGAGGGTCTTGGAAGAATCGAAGCAGTTGAGAAGCTTTATGTAGAGCATACAAAGGCAGCCATCGATTCTCTGGGAAGCACTGAGGAGTCCGCAGATTCTGATGCAGCAGCAGATACAGAGGCTGATTCTGCTGAGGAGTCCGCAGAATAATAAATATAAAAATATCTGAGTGAGTTCAGATACCTATAAGAAATCAATGTAACTGCCCGGAAAGATCAGGAAGACTGTTTTCCGGGCAGATTGCTGTATCTATGGAAGGGAGAAGATTATCATGAAAAAACGCTATGTAAACTTAATTCTTGCAATGGCAAGTGCATCAGTCCTGGTGCTGGGCTCTGTGCCTGCGATGGCAAAAACAGATGAAACAAAAACAGAGTCCGGTGAGGAAGCAGAAGCTTCCGAAGAAAAGGATACAGATGCAGCCAAAGCAGATACCCTGGAAGATGGCGTTTATACAGCAGAGTTTGGTACAGACAGCAGCATGTTTCATGTAAATGAGGCCAATGACAAAAAAGGAGAGCTCACGGTCAAAGATGGTAAAATGACCATCCACGTAAGTCTGGTTTCCAAGAAGATCGTTAACCTGTTTGCGGGAACTGCCGAGGATGCCCAGAAGGACGGAGCAGAGATCATTGAGCCGACCACAGATACAGTGAAGTACAGCGATGGTTATACAGAGGAGGTTTACGGATTTGATATCCCGGTACCGGCCATTGGTGAGGAATTTAACGTGGCGATCCTGGGAGAAAAAGGCAAATGGTACGACCATAAAGTCAGCGTAAAGAATCCTGTAAAAACCTCTGACGACAAAAAATCCGAAGGGAAAAAACCGGAAGAGCTGAAGCTGGAGGACGGAACCTATGAGACGGATGTAACCCTTACAGGCGGAACAGGAAGAGCATCTGTAGAATCTCCAGCTAAAGTAGAGATCAAGGACAAAGAAGCTACGGCAACCATCATCTGGAGCAGTCCGAATTATGATTACATGATCGTGGACGGCGAAAAATATGAGCCGGTGAACAAAGACGGAAACTCCACATTTGAGATCCCGGTCACAGTCTTTGACGCAGAAATGGAAGTGACTGCAGATACTGTAGCCATGAGTACTCCTCACGAGATTGAGTATACCCTGAATTTTGATTCTTCGAGCATGAAAAAGGAAGAAAAATGAAAAAAATAATTTCATACATATTTCTGACGCTGACCCTGATCCTGGGGTGTGCTTTTGCAGTGCAGGCAGCAGAGACAGAACATAAGCCTGCGGATATTCCAGGCCTTACCTTTGATCACAGTATGGAGCTTTCCTACGCAAAGGAATTTAATGTGGATTACTACAACGATGGCTATGCGCTGCTCACCATTGATCAGGAAGGACAGTTTCTTGTAGTTCCCGAAGGCAAGAAAGCACCGGAGGGGCTGGATCCTGACATTGCGGTTCTGCAGCAGCCCATAAACAATATCTATCTGGTAGCAACCTCGGCCATGGATCTTTTCCGCGCTATCGACGGGATTGACAGCATCAAGCTTTCCGGAACCAAGGAAGACGGATGGTATATCCAGGAAGCAAAGGACGCTATGGAACAGAAAAAGATGATCTATGCCGGCAAGTACAGTGCTCCGGATTACGAGCTGATCCTGAACGAGGGCTGTGACCTTGCCATTGAATCCACCATGATCCATCACAATCCGGAGGTACAGGAGAAGCTGGAGCAGTTCGGGATCCCTGTAATGGTAGAGCGTTCCAGCTATGAGAGTCACCCTCTTGGAAGGACCGAATGGATGAAGCTTTACGCAGTTCTTCTGGGAAAAGAAGATGTGGCAGAAAAGGTTTTCAAAGAGCAGACGGACAAGCTGGATAAGGTTCTCACAGCAGATAAAACAGATAAGACCGTGGCGTTCTTTTATATCAACTCCGTAGGTGCGGTAAATATAAGAAAAAGCGGCGACTATGTTTCAGAAATGATCTCTCTCGCAGGAGGAAATTATGTTCCGGAGGATACGGGAGTAAATGACAATGCTCTTTCCACCATGAATATGCAGATGGAAGAGTTTTATGCCAAGGCGAAGGATGCAGACTATATCATCTATAACAGTACGATTGACGGGGAACTTAAGACCATTGATGAGCTTCTTTCCAAAAGTAAGCTTCTTGCAGATTTCAAGGCAGTGAAGAACGGAAATGTCTGGTGCACAGGCAAAAATCTCTTCCAGGAAACTACCGGACTTGGAACCATGATCGAGGATATCCACACCATGCTGACTACAGACGATGATTCTCTGGATGAGCTGACCTATATGCATAAACTGAAATAAATTCCAGTGTTCGCTTTAACTCCTTTGCCAGTTTCCACTTGTGAGCAGGAAACGAAAGGACAGGATAACAAAACAGAAGAGGAGTGTACCAGAAAAAATGAATGACAGAAAACGCGCAGTCCGATACGGGATCTCTTTTGTGATCCTTGCGGTACTTTTGATCTTTTTATTTATATGGAATGTAAATTCCGGAAGTATCCACCTCTCTGTGAAGGAGATCCTGAATATCATATTCCGGCATCAGGGAGATGAAACTTCTTATAATATCGTCTGGGAGATCCGTCTTCCCAGGATACTGGCAGTGATCATCCTTGGCGGAGCACTTTCTGTTTCCGGATTTTTGCTGCAGACCTTTTTTAACAATCCTATCGCGGGACCCTTTGTACTGGGAATCTCTTCCGGTGCCAAGCTGATCGTGGCGCTTCTGATGATCTTTTTTTTTAGCAGATCGGTGTCCATCGGTTCCGGTGCCATGATCCTGGCTGCTTTTGCAGGCTCAATGATTTCCATGGGCTTTGTGCTCCTTGTGGCAAAAAAAGTCCACAACATGTCCATGCTGGTCATCAGTGGTGTTATGATCGGCTATATCTGTTCGGCCATCACAGACTTTGTGGTGACCTTTGCAGATGATTCCAACATAGTCAATCTTCACAACTGGTCACTGGGAAGCTTTTCCGGTATGACCTGGGGGAATGTGCAGACTATGGCTGCTGTGGTACTTCTTACCATGGTGATCGTATTTTTTATGTCAAAACCGATCAGCGCCTATCAGCTGGGGGAGACTTACGCGCAGAATATGGGAGTTAATATCAAGGCTTTCCGGATACTTCTGATCCTGCTTTCCAGTATTCTTTCTGCCTGTGTGACCGCTTTTGCAGGGCCGATCTCCTTCGTGGGGATCGCTGTGCCTCATATTGCAAAAAGTCTCCTGAAGACTGCCAAACCGCTGCTTGTGATCCCGGCCTGTTTTCTGGGCGGTGCAGTGTTCTGCCTGTTCTGTGACCTGATCGCAAGAACTGTATTTGCACCGACGGAGCTGAGCATCAGTTCTGTGACAGCAGTTTTCGGAGCACCGGTAGTTATCTATATCATGATTCACAGACAGCAGAGGATATAAACGATGAAATCATATTTTTTTTATACAGATCAGCTGACCGTAGGCTATGATGGAAAACCGCTGATCAAAGAAATCAATATTCAGCTGAATAAAGGAGAAATCCTGACACTGATCGGTCCCAACGGTGCCGGAAAATCTACTATTTTGAAGAGTATCACAAGACAGCTTTCCCTGATCAGCGGAACGGTATATCTGGAACAGGAACAGATGAGCCGGATGACCAACAGGGAAGTGTCAAAAAAACTGGCTGTAGTACTTACCGAGCGCATGCGACCGGAGCTTATGACCTGTGAGGATGTGGTATCCACCGGACGATATCCCTATACCGGAACTCTCGGGATCCTTTCCGCAGAGGACAAGGAAAAAGTTAAAAGTGCCATGGAGATGGTTCACGCCTGGGATCTGAAGGATCGGGATTTTACAGCCATCAGTGACGGACAGAGACAGCGTATCCTTCTGGCACGCGCCATCTGCCAGGAACCGGAGATCATTATCCTGGATGAACCGACCTCCTTCCTGGATATCCGGCATAAGCTGGAGCTTCTTGCCATTTTGAAGAAGATGGTATTGGAAAAACAGATGACGGTGATCATGTCCCTTCATGAGCTGGATCTTGCCCAGAAGATTTCTGACCAGGTGATCTGTGTTCATGGAGATCACATTGAGAAATATGGTGCACCGGAGGAAATCTTTACTTCCGATTATATTCGGAAGCTTTATGGCATCACCCGTGGAAGCTATAATGCAGAATTCGGCTGCGTGGAAATGGAACCTCCGGCCGGAAAACCGGAGGTGTTTGTGATCGGAGGAAATGGAAGCGGGATTCCGGTATATCGGAAGCTGCAGCGACAGGGGATTCCTTTTGTGACCGGAGTTCTCCATACCAATGATGCAGATTATCAGGTGGCAAAAGAACTGGCTGCAAAAGTGATCACGGAGAAGCCTTTTGAATGCATTTCGGAGTCTGCCTTTGAAGAAGCACTGGAGTTCCTGGGAAAATGTGAAAAAGTGTACTGTCCGCTGAAGGATTTTGGTATCATGAATGAAAAAAACCGGGAATTGTTGAAAAAAGCAAAAGAAACCGGAAAATTAAACCAGATCAGATAAGTTCTCTGGGAAAATGAGAAAAACAATAAAATGCTGTCAGAAATGAGTGATATAATGTTACTGTTCACTGGTAATATTCCGCGAGGTGTTTTTTGTGAGCGAAGGTCACAGAAAACCCGAGACATACCGCGCGGATTTATGCGATTAGCATAAATCCTGTGCATCGCGAAGCGTGTTGCTGAGAACGGAGTGAACAGTAACGATATAATTTCCGGCAGCGTTTTTTATATAATATAAATTACAAATATTTCAGCAGCTGTGTTATAATATGACAAGAACGACAGATCGTGAAGCGCTCGCATTCGTGGAGATGTAAGTAACGAAGAGGAATGTCCGCTTTACACCGCAAAAGTTAAGCAGATACAATCGATCCGAAAAAATATATGGAGGGAAGATCAATGAAAAAAAGAAACATGATCGCAGCTCTGCTCTGTAGTGCATGCCTTGTGGCAGGAAGTGTAAATCCCGTATTTGCAGATGCATCGAAGGTAGTAACACTTGGAGCAGATCTTACGGATGCCCAGAAGCAGACAATGATGAAATATTTTAATGTAAGTTCCGATCAGGTGCAGGTGATGACCATTACAAATGAGGATGAGCATAAACACCTGGATAATATCGCACCACAGTCCCAGATCGGTTCCAGAACTTTGAGCTGTGCCTATGTGAAGCCTACACAGTCCGGCGGGATCAAGGTCCGCACAGCAAATCTGAACTGGGTGACAGGTAATATGATCGCAACGACACTTTCCACATCCGGTGTGAAGAACTGTGAAGTAGTTGCTGCCTGCCCGATGGAAGTATCCGGAACAGGTGCACTTACCGGTATCCAGATGGCATATGAGAAGGCCAGCGGAGAGAAGCTGGATGAGACCAAGACGAAGCTTGCCAACCAGGAGATCGTAACCACTGGTGAGCTTGCAGATAAGGTTGGTAAAAATGAGGCGACAACAGTTGTAAACCAGTCCAAGATGGATGTGATCCAGAACGGAGTACAGAATGCAGATGAGATTCAGAATATTGTAATCAATGTGGCTGAGCAGAACAATATTTCCGTAAGCCAGGACGATATTGACAGGATCGTGTCTCTTCTGAAGCAGATCTCACAGCAGGATTACAATTATGATGATGTGAAGGAAACACTGGAGCAGGTAGATGCCAATACCACAGGCCAGACCTCTTCCTCTGATGATACGCTGGATGGCGAGAGCAGTGATGAAACCGTAGATGTGGATGCAGATTCTTCTGATGATATCGTCAACAATGTAAATGACAGCATTCTTGGTGACGATGTGATCCAGAGCTCCACAGAGGATCCGGGTCTTGAGGAAGAAACAGGAGCAGATTCTCAGGATACAAGCAATGAGACCGGAATCCCGGATGCTACCGACGACGGAACCTATAGCAATGAGGAAAGCTCGGACGAAAGCAGTACAGATGAAAGTGCATCCGACGAGAGCAGTACAGACGAAAGTGCATCTGACGAGAACAGCACAGAGGATAGTGCATCTGACGAGAGCAGCACAGATGAAAGCACTTCTGACGAGGCTGCATCCGATGAGACCGGAATCCCGGAGGCAACAGAAGATACAGAATCTTCAGAAAGTACAGAGGGCTCAGACCAGGCAGACAGTGCAGAAAACGATACTTCCGTGCTCAGCGAAGAAGCAAAGAACAATTATGACAAATTTGTCCTCTTTGTAAAAGGCGAGTATGAGGGAGATGCAGATTCCCTTCTCGCTGCAACGGAGGATACAGAGGCAGTGGCAACGGTAACACTGGATGAGCAGACAGCGAAGAGTGTGGCAGAAACTGTTGAGAAGGATTATTATGATATCCTGAAGGATGGTACAGAATCCTATGAGGCAGATGGTACAGAAAAATATCAGAGTACAGAGCTGAATATGATGGATCAGAAGCTGAAGAAGCTGTTCAGTATTGACAGTTCCCAGGAGGACACAGAGGCCACAGACGTGACAGCAGCTATTCTTGCAGATGTTCCCCAGGAAGATAAGCAGACACTTTATAAAGAAACCATGAAATATCTGGCAGGTCTTTACGGCGAGAACACGGACTCTTCTGAGGAATCCGCAGCAGAATAAAAGATTTACAGAAAAAGAGATAAAAAATACCGCAGCAGAGAAAACAACCTCTGCTGCGGTATTTTTTGTCGTGCCGGAAAGATATCATGAAAATTTTGTGATTTACGACAAGGATTTGTGTAAGCACTGGAAAAATGGATTTTTCTGTGATAAAATTGACCGTAAATCGGTTTTGTGGACTCATACATCGCAAACCGTGATAGGGAAACGAGAAAGGGAAAAGGTAGAATTTATGAGCCTGGCAGTAGTAACATTAAAAAAAGGCGAAGGCAGATTCCTGAAATCAGGAGGCCTCTGGGTATATGACAATGAGATCGCAAGCATCATGGGAAGCTTTGTGAACGGAGATATCGTTCTGGTCCGGGACTTTGACGGATATCCAATGGGAAGAGGATTTATCAACACCAATTCCAAGATCACAGTCCGTATGCTTACCAGAGATGAGCGTACAGAGATCAGTCCGGAATTTTTGAAACAACGTGTCCGCGACGCATGGGAGTATCGTAAGAAGGTAGTAGATACCGGAAGCTGCCGTGTGATCTTCGGAGAAGCAGACTTTCTTCCGGGTCTTGTTGTGGATAAGTTTTCAGATGTGCTTGTTGTACAGTCTCTTGCACTGGGAATCGACCGTCTTAAAGAAACGATCCTAGATGCACTGAAGGAAGTCCTTGCTGAGGATGGGATCCGGATCCGTGGAGTCTATGAGCGAAGTGATGCAAAGGTACGCCGCCAGGAAGGAATGGAACTTACCAAGGGATTTATCGGAGAAGAATTTCCGACACTTGTTCAGATTGAAGAGAACGGTGTGAAATATGAAGTAGATATCAGGGACGGGCAGAAGACCGGATTTTTCCTGGATCAGAAATATAACCGTCTTGCTATCCAGAAGCTCTGCAAGGGGGCGAAGGTTCTGGACTGCTTTACACATACCGGCTCTTTTGCCCTGAATGCGGGAATTGCAGGGGCACAGAGTGTTCTTGGTGTGGATGCGTCGGAAACTGCAGTCCTGCAGGCAAGAAGAAACGCCAGTCTGAACGGCCTGGACGGAACAGTGAAATTCCTCTGTGAGGATGTTTTTGAACTTCTTCCCGAGCTTGAGGAGAAGGGAGAGAAATTTGATGTTGTGGTACTGGATCCTCCGGCATTTACGAAATCCAGAAGCTCTGTAAAAAATGCCATCAAGGGATACCGTGAGATCAATCTCCGTGCAATGCGTCTTGTAAAGGACGGCGGATTTCTCGCAACCTGTTCCTGCTCTCATTTTATGACGTATGAGCTGTTTACACAGACCATCGGTCAGGCAGCGAAGAATGTCCATAAGAGACTGCGCCAGGTAGAGTACCGTACACAGGCACCGGATCATCCGATCCTCTGGTCAGCAGATGAGTCCTATTATCTGAAATTCTACATTTTCCAGGTATGCAATGACCGTTAGGAACTGCCATCCGGATTTTTTTACGGAAATTTTTGGGCAGTGCCGTATGGCAGTGAAAAGGAGATGCAGATTATATGAGAGACAAATTTAATAAATTTATGCAGGGACGTTATGGAGTGGATGATCTTTCCAGGTTCACCATGGGAGTCGCACTGGTTCTGATCATTCTGGCAATGTTTGCCAATATATTCAGCAGAACTGTCGGCAGCACCCTTGACATTCTCGGGGTCGCAGCGATCGTATATGCATATATACGTATTTTTTCCAGAAATATCCAGCAGCGTTATGCCGAAAATCAGAAATTCCTTCAGATGACGTCAAAGTTCCGTTTTCGCTTTAATAAAGAAAAGGATCTGATGAAGCAGAGAAAGACCCATCACATCTACAGCTGTCCGGGCTGCGGACAGAAGATACGTATTCCAAAGGGAAAGGGCAAGATCGAGATCGAATGTCCGAAATGCCACACAAAATTCGTAAAAAGGAGCTGACATGTTCGGATATGTGACCGTTAATAAACCGGAAATAAAATTCAAGGATTTTGATGTGTACCGTTCTTTTTACTGCGGTCTTTGCAGAGAATTGCGGGAGAGATACGGGATACCGGGACAGATCTCACTGACTTATGATATGACATTTGTGGTCCTTCTTTTAAGCGCTCTTTATGAACCGCCAACGAAGAAGGGAACCTCCAGGTGTGTGGTCCATCCGCTGAAGCCCCAGCCGGTGCGCAAAAATACAGTAACTGAGTACTGTGCGGATATGAATGTGATCCTTACCTATTACAAATGTATGGATGACTGGCAGGATGAACACAAACCACTGCGCTATGCATATGCAGGAATTCTGAAGAATTGCGGAAATATGCATATGTCCGCTTATCCGGAGAAGATCCAAAGGATCCGAAACGCACTAGAGGAGCTTTCTTCCCTGGAAAAACAGGGGGAAACCGATGTGGACCGTGTAGCCGGATGTTCCGGACGTATCATGGAAGAGATTCTGGCCTTCCGTAAGGATGTCTGGGAATCGTCCCTGCGCCGTCTGGGATTTTATCTCGGAAAATTTATCTACATCCTGGATGCTTATGACGATGTGGAAAAAGATGCAGAAAACGGAAATTACAATCCTTTCCTTGAAAAATATAAGATAGAAGGGTTCGAGGAAGAGGTACGTCGGCTTCTTATGATGATGCTTGCAGAATGCTGCAGAGAATTTGAAAAGCTGCCGATCCTCCGATACGGAGATATCCTTCGAAATATTTTATATTCCGGCGTCTGGTGCCGCTTTGCGGCGATCGGACAGAAGCGCAGGGAAGAACGGGAGAAAGAGAAAAAATGTTAGATCCATACAGCGTGCTGGGAGTTCCCAGAAACGCATCTGATGATGAAATAAAAAAGGCATACCGGAAGCTGAGCCGAAAGTATCACCCGGATGCCAATATCAATAATCCGAATAAGGATCAGGCCGAAGAAAAATTCAAAGAAGTGCAGCAGGCTTACGAGCAGATCATGAAAGAGCGTGAGTACGGAAGTAGTTCCCAGAATGGCTATGGCGGCTACGGAAATTACGGTGGTTTTGGAAATTACGGAAATGCCGGTTCCAGTGCCTATCAGGATGAGGAAAGTATGCGCAGAAGGGCGGCCTCCAATTATGTGCAGAGCGGTCATTTTCAGGAAGCTATGAATGTACTGGATTCTCTTGGTCAGAAAAATGGGGAATGGTATTACCTGGCTGCTATGGCAAATATGGGAATGGGAAATAATGTAACAGCTCTGGATCAGATCCGTGAAGCAGTCCGTCAGGAACCGGATAATATGCAGTACCGTATGCTGCTCCAGAGAATGGAAGGCGGTGGCGGCTGGTATCAGCAGCGGCAGGATCCCTTTGGGGGAATGCCGACTGCAGAAGGGGATATGTGTGATGCCTGCTGCAGGACCATGGCCTGTTTCATGTGCTGGCCGGGCGGCTTTTTCTGCTGCTGATGCAGGAACAAAGCGGTCATCGATATCCCGGAATTGAGAATCGGAATATCCTGAGGCAGAATATCCATATGTTTGTAAGGCGGATCCTGCAGATCCGTTTTGCGATATAGATCGCAGAGGGATTTTTCTGACAGAAATTCACAATGCTGTCCGGAAAATGTCATACTGCAGAGAAAAAGAGGAGGAAATCGTTATGAGTATAAGAATTGGTATTTTAGGTTACGGAAACCTGGGACGCGGCGTGGAGTGCGCCATCAAGCATAATCCGGATACAGAGCTGGTTGCAGTATTTACCAGACGTGATCCAGAGACTGTAAAGATCCTTACAGAGACCGCAAAGGTTTATTCTGTAAAAGATGCGGAGAAGCTGAAGGATGAGATCGATGTCCTGATCATCTGTGGAGGAAGTGCTACAGATCTTCCTGTTCAGACACCGGAGTATGTAAAATATTTCAATGTTGTGGACAGCTTTGATACACATAAGAAAATCCCGGAGCATTTTGCAAATGTTGACAAGGCAGCAGCAGAGAGTGGACATGTAGGAATCATTTCCGTAGGCTGGGATCCAGGAATGTTTTCTCTGAACCGTATGTATGCAAATGCGATCCTTACAAATGGAAACGACTACACATTTTGGGGCAAGGGTGTCAGCCAGGGACATTCTGATGCAGTCCGCCGCATCAAAGGCGTAAAGGATGCAAAGCAGTACACCATTCCGGTAGAAGCTGCACTTGAGGCAGTAAGAAACGGAGAAAATCCGGAGCTTACCACACGCCAGAAACATACAAGAGAGTGCTTCGTAGTTGCTGAGGAAGGTGCTGATCTTGCACGCATCGAGGAAGAGATCAAGACCATGCCGAACTACTTTGACGAGTATGATACAACGGTACATTTCATTTCCCAGGAAGAGCTGGACCGTGACCACAGCGGTATCCCGCACGGCGGTTTTGTGATCCGCAGCGGAAAAACAGGCTGGAACAATGAGAACAGCCATGTGATCGAGTACAGCCTGAAGTTGGATTCCAATCCTGAGTTTACATCTTCTGTGATCGTTGCCTATGCAAGAGCTGCATACCGCATGAACCAGGAAGGACAGAAGGGCTGCAAGACTGTATTTGATGTTGCACCTGCATATTTAAGTGCCCTTGACGGAGCAGAGCTTCGCAAAAAATTCCTGTAAGGATCTGTAACAGATCTGTAACAGACAGGAGCAAAACTGCATAAAAGATCATATCCCCGGAGCATCAGTGAATATTTCTGATGTTTCGGGGCTTTTTTCTGCATAAAATCAACATTGGTAATACCTGGATGATGATTTTTCTGAAAGAAAAGGAAAGAGTTGACGGACCGTAAAGAATGTTATATAATATGGACGTAAAATTGTAACAAAATTGTAACGTTTACGATCAGTCGGACTTAAGAAATAGTAAATATCAATGATCTATCTATCAAAGGAAGGTATGTATGCGAAAATTAAGCAGAAAATGGAAACTCTGGGGACTTTTTTTTGTTCTGATGTTCTTTGCAGCCGGAGCAACTGTACATACAACGGCAACAGATGTACAGGCTGCGACCAAAAACGGCTTTAAAACAGAAAAAGGAAAGTCCTATTATTATCAGAATGGACAGAAGGTAAAAGGCTGGCTTACACTGAACGGGAAGAAATATTTTTTTAATAAATCCACAGGCGTGCAGATGAAGCGTTGGGCTAAGGATTCCAAGGGCAAACGATATTTTTATAATGTCAACGGTGCCAAGGGCTATATGGCAACAGGCTGGCTTACAGACAGTAAGAACAATACCCGCTATTTTAATCCCACCAGCGGATATATGACAACGAAATGGGCCACGATCAGCAATAAGAAATATTATTTCTACAGCGGCAGTGGTGCTGCAGCCAGAAGCGTATTCCTTACAGACAAGCAGAATGTGACCAGATATTTTACCAGCAAATGCTTTATGGCAAAGGGCTGGGCAACGAATAAGAAACAGCAGAAGCGTTATTTTGATCCAAACACGGGAGCTATGTATAAGGGCTTCAAGAAGATCGGCAGCGATACCTATTATTTTTACAGCAAGAGCGGCGTGATGGCTACCGGTTGGGTCACAAATTCCAAAAAAGGATATAAATATTATTTCGATCCGTCAACCGGTGTCATGGCTACGGGAACGAAGACGATCGATGGCAAGAAGTATACATTTGGCAGCAATGGTGTCCTGGATACCAACCCAAGCACTACTACAGCTACAAGCTCCAGGACCATCAAGAATTTCCTTGCTAATGCACTGCTTCCGGTAGGAAAGACTCTTTACGTATGGGGCGGCGGCCACAACTGGTCAGATGCGACCAGAAAGGGCATCAGTCCAAAATGGAAACAGTGGTATGACAGCAATTCCAGCTCCTATAATTACAGATATTATATGGATCTCAGTGAAGCTACAGAACAGAAGGGCCTTGACTGCTCCGGCTTTGTAGGATGGTCTGTATATCAGATCATGCAGAGCAGATCCGGTGGACCTATGTACACGGATGTTTCCGGAAATCTTGGATCTTTGTATTCCGGCAAGGGAATGGGTACCGTTGTTTCCCAGTCTCAGCTGGCAAGCTCAAACTGGAAGCTTTATCCGGGAGATATCGGATACAACAGCGGACATACTTGGATCGTTCTCGGACAGTGTTCCGATAAGAGTGTTGTGATCCTCCACTGTACACCGAATGCCGGCGTACAGATTTCCGGAACACCGACACCAAGCGGAACTTACGGAAGCCAGGCGATCAAACTGGCAGAAACTTATATGTCTAGGTATCCTGGAGCCAGCAAATATGACTATCATGAATCCAGTGGTAACTATATCCGAAACGGTGCTTACTTCAGATGGAACAGAAGCACTCTTTCCGATCCCAACGGATATCTGAATAAGACAGCCAATCAGATCCTTGCAGATCTGTTCTGATCAGGATGTGCTGAAAGAAATTTGTATGTAACAAATAGAAATAAGAAACGTGAGAGGAGAACCTGAGATAACCCGGGTTCTCCTTTTTTAATGTCAAAATCATTAATAAATGTTACAAAGTTTTAAACTAATTAATAGAAAATCCTTGCAATCCAAATAACACTGTGTTAATATATAAAAAGATTGAAACAAGATATTGCAAAAGTATTACAAAGAAAACCAACGAAGCGGATGGTCAGATCCGCTGTATTAAATTAGAATCAGATTGCGAGGGTGAACAGTCATGAAGAAAAGGATATTATGTCTGACACTGGCGCTCATCATCAGCGGAGCACAGGTAGTCAGCGTAAGCGCAACAAGAGAAGATGAGGCAGCACTTCAGCAGGAGATGGATGCGACCAACGAACAGCTGAATGCGACTTATTCCAGATTGGATGAGCTTTCCTCACAGAAGTCACAGATTGAAGGCGAGATTTCAACTCTTGATGCCAATCTTGTAAACGTGATGGTTTCGATCCAGACACTGGAGGGAGATATCTCCAATAAGGAAGCCGACATTGCATCTACACAGACCAACCTTGAGAAGGCCAAAAATGCCAAGCAGAAACAGTATGAGGCAATGAAGAAACGTATCCAGTATCTCTATGAGAAGGGTGGAGACGATGCATGGTTCCAGATGATGCTGAATGCAGAGAACCTGTCTGACCTTCTTACAAGAGCAGAGTACACACAGAAGACTTATGAGCAGGACCGTAAGAGTCTTGAAAAATATTCCAATACGATCCAGCAGGTGGCAAACCTGGAGGCACAGTACACACAGGAGAAGGCAGAGCTGGAGGGAATGAAGCAGGAATATGAGGCAGAGTCCCAGAACCTGCAGGCACAGCTGGATGAGAAGCGTGCCACATCCGCAGATTATGATAATGAGATCGCCTACGCACAGCAGCAGGCTACAGATTATGCCAACCTTCTTGCAGAGCAGACTGCAGAGCTTCAGAGATTAGAGGCTGAGCGTATTGCAGCAGAGGAAGAGGCAAGACGTCAGGCCGAGGCTGAAGCAGCAGCGAGAGCACAGGCTGAGGCAGAAGAGGAAGCAAGACGCCAGGCAGAGCAGGAAGCACAGCAGGATGAGGCGGACGAGAGCGAAGACGGACAGTACGATGAGGACGGCGACGTGATCGAGAATGCAGATGAGGATACTGCAGAAGATGACACCGAGGATGTGGATGAAGATGCAGACAATGGTGAGAATGATGATGCGTCCGAGGATACTGAGAATACAGAGGATAATGCAGACGCAGATTACGATAACAGCACAGACGCATCTGAAGAAAGTGCAGAGGACACATCTAATGCAGAGGATACATCTTCAGACAGTGACAGTTCTTCTTACAGCAGTGGTTCCGGATCTTCTGTTGTGAATTATGCTACACAGTTTGTGGGAAATCCTTACGTATGGGGCGGAACAAGCCTTACCAATGGTGCAGACTGCTCCGGATTTGTACAGAGTGTCTATGCGAACTTCGGAGTCAGCCTTCCGAGAACCTCCTATGAGCAGCAGAATGCAGGTACAGAAGTATCCTACGCAGATGCACAGCCGGGAGATCTGATCTGCTATGGCGGACACGTGGCTATTTACATGGGTAATGGCCAGATCGTTCATGCATCGAACTCTCAGGATGGGATCAAGATCAGCAATGATGCTACATACAGAACAATTGTATCTGTAAGACGTCTTGTATAATAAGAACGTACAATAGAAAATAAAAATACAGCAGCCCGACAGCAGTTTGTCGGGCTGTTTTTGACGTCGGAAAAAATATTGAAAACCCATGGAACGGAGTGAACAGCAATAAAATATGCTCAAAAATGTATAAATATTGAAAACAGTATTGACATATAATTAACAGGATGTTATTATAATGTCAGTATAATTCCATATTGAACATAGCAAGTGCTGAGGATAGCTGACAGTTATATATTGATTATCAGAAGTCCACAGAAAAGGGAATCAGGTGTGAAACCTGAGCGATCCGGTCACTGTAACGGAGGAGCGAATCTCATAGTCCATTGTACGTATGTATGAGAAGGAGAGAGGAGCCATGATCCCGGAGCCAGGAAACCTGCTTGTTATGGCGAGGTTAAACTTCCGTGTAAAGTGTAACAACCATTTCAGGGACTCCGCACCCCTGGGACGTTGTCTACTTTTTTACGAGAGTAGGCATTTTTTTATGGAATGCGCCTGTTCATATGAATTATACATGATTAAATGGCAGGCGATACTACTCCGGATACATTCGTTCCCTCCGCGCACTCATGAACGGATTATATTTCTACCCCGGGGTGGCATCGCTACCTCTTTTTTATAGGAAAAAGTTATGTGTGGTTATGTCAGGAGAGGAGAAAAGAGCCATGGAGAAACCATACTGGGAAGGCAAAGAATACTCTTACTTCAGCCACAAAAATTGTGAGTATTTTCCGTGCCATAAAGGAGCAGATCCGGAGAACTTCAATTGTCTGTTCTGCTATTGTCCTTTATATGCACTGGGAGATAAATGTGGTGGTAATTTCCGCTTTACGGAAAGCGGGATTAAAGACTGCACCGAGTGCAAGCTTCCTCACAGAAGAGAAAATTTTGGATATGTTACAGGTAAATATAGCGAGCTTGCGGAAATTGTACGGAAGCAGCGGGAAAAATAAAAAACAGGCCAGTTCAGATACAGGAAAATGTATATTCCTGTGTTTGAACTGGCCTGTTTTGTTTGGAGTGGACAATATCTGTTATCTGTCGGAAAAGATACAGAAGATCATTCTCTGGTTTGGAGAAAAACCCTGAGTCTGGGAATCTGGTTGTTGAGGATCAGCTGTTCCGGAAACATGGCCTGATGAACAAACTCAGCAGCACAGGTAAAATCTCCGATATGCTCCGGGCCATGGCTGTCACTGGAAAGAAGCAGCGGCAGATCATATTTGCGGCAGCATCGAAGGATCTCGAAACAGTTTTCTCTTGTGTCGCCACGATAGCCATAAGGTGCAAGAGAAGCTTCGTTGATCTCAAAGATCGTGCCGGTTTCTCTGGCAGCCCTTGCAAGCGCATCATAATTAACCGGGTAATGAGTGTTATCACTATGTCCGAGGATCTTTACACAGGGGTTTTTCATTACATTGATAAAAGCTTCTGTGTTTTCGGCTCTGGTACCGCAGCGGTAATTCCAGGCATGCATGCTGGCAATGGCGTAATCAAGTTTACATAATAATTCCTGATCTAAATCTACCGTTCCGTTGCGGTCAAGGATATTCAGTTCAATTCCGTAGAGTAATTCTACACCGAAATGTTTTTTGGGAGAATAGGTAAGGCTGCGGAAATAGGAGGAAGTTCCGGCTGCCAGAGTGCCGGGACCGTGATCAGTGATCCCGAGAAGCCGGAGACCTTTCTCGGCAGCTGCGCGTGCCATGTTTGTGATGGTACATTCCGTGCCGTGACCACTGGCGATGGAGTGGGTATGCATATCAGAAAGATACATAAAAATACACCTCTTTTACTGTTTGAGAACATGTGACAGAGCGGAATACGAATGTCCGCTTTGCATAAATTTTTCTGAAAAACAAAGGAATTCCTATATAAATTCAAGTATGGCAGAGCAGAAAAACAAAGTCAATAGAGAAAAACATAAAAATACAAAAAACAAATAAAATCAACAGGGCACAACCGATAAAACCCACAAAAACAGCTAGAAACACATGTTGGATTTCGTTGACATCGCAGTAGGGGTAAGGTATAATAAAACTACATGAGCACATAGCCGGACAGGAGCGGTTCTGGAAGCGTAGAGGCAGACAGATCACCAGAAACAACCGGTTATGAGAAAGGAGAATCATGGAGAAATTTCATATAGCAGATGTTCCGAAAACAGACAGGATCACACATCTTGTAGATAATCTTTATGCAAAGATGCCGGTGATCGAATCTGCCAGAGCAAAACTGATCACAGAGTCTTACAAAGCAACAGAAGACGAGCCGATCATCACCCGCAGAGCCAAGGCATTTGCCCACATCCTGCACAACATTCCGATCATCATCCGTGATGAGGAGCTGATCGTCGGAAGCAGCACTTTGGCGCCGAGAGGATGTCAGACGTTTCCGGAGTATTCTTTCCAGTGGCTGGAAGATGAGCTGGATACAGTGGCTACCAGAACAGCCGATCCATTTTATATTGCGGAGGAAACCAAGGCGGAGCTCCGTGAGGTACATAAATACTGGAAAGGCAAGACTACCAGTGAGCTTGCAACCTCCTATATGGCACCGGAAGCGATTCTTGCCATTGACCACAATATTTTTACACCCGGAAACTATTTCTACAATGGTGTAGGACACGTAACCGTTAAATATGAAGAAGTTCTGGCGATCGGCTATGAAGGGATCATTGCCAAAGCTCAGAAGGAACTGGATGAGTGTAATGTAGGAGATGGTGATTACGCAAAGAAATCCCGTTTCCTGGAAGCAGTTATCATGAGCTGTCAGGCAGTTATCGACTATGCACATCGCTATGCCGAGCTCGCAGAGCAGATGGCATATCAGTGTCAGGATCCGACCAGAAAACAGGAACTCCTTCAGATCGCATCCAATTGTACACGCGTACCGGCGAAGGGCGCCCGTAACTTCTATGAGGCGTGCCAGTCCTTCTGGTTTGTACAGCAGCTGATCCAGATGGAAAGCAGCGGACATTCTATTTCTCCGGGACGTTTTGACCAGTATATGTATCCGTATTACAAGAGTGATATGGAAGCAGGCAATCTTACCAGAGAATTTGCCCAGGAACTGATGGACTGCATATGGGTAAAATTAAACGACCTGAATAAATGCCGTGATGCTGCATCTGCAGAAGGCTTTGCAGGCTACAGCCTTTTCCAGAACCTGATCGCAGGTGGTCAGAACAAGGATGGCGAGGATGTGACCAATGATCTCTCCTTTATGTGCATCCAGGCGTCTATGCATGTGCACCTTCCGGCACCGTCTCTTTCTGTAAGAGTATGGAACGGATCACCACATGAATTCCTGATCAAGGCTGCAGAGCTTACAAGAACAGGAATCGGACTTCCGGCTTATTACAATGATGAGGTTATCATTCCTGCACTGCAGAACCGCGGCCTTTCTCTTGCAGATGCCAGAGAATATAACATCATCGGCTGTGTAGAACCGCAGAAGGCAGGTAAGACAGAGGGCTGGCATGACGCTGCATTCTTTAACATGTGCCGTCCGCTGGAGATGGTTTTCTCTAATGGTATGGACAAAGGGGTACAGATCAGTGTCCAGACCGGCGATGTTACAGAGATGAAGAGCTTCGATGAGTTCTATGATGCATATAAGAAACAGATGGAATATTTCATTTCCCTGCTTGTAAATGCTGATAATGCCATTGATGTGGCACATGCGGAGAGATGTCCGCTTCCATTCCTTTCCTGTATGGTGGATGACTGCCTGAAACGAGGCAAATCCGTTCAGGAAGGCGGAGCTGTTTATAACTTTACAGGTCCTCAGGGATTTGGTATTGCAAACATGGCAGATTCT
Organism: Blautia sp. aa_0143; assembly: GCF_004167315.1. NCBI lineage: Bacteria > Bacillati > Bacillota > Clostridia > Lachnospirales > Lachnospiraceae > Blautia > Blautia sp. aa_0143. Next base: position 22,002 of record NZ_RCXU01000004.1, on the reverse strand, counting down.
CTGTATGCGATCCGCAAACTTGTATATGAAGAAAAGAAGATGACCATGGAAGAGCTGAAGGAGGCTCTGGCATGGAACTACGGCAAGGGTATCGATGCACAGTCTGCAGCAGATATCACCACCATTGTTATGCAGAAGCTTCAGGAGAATGGCATCCGCGTAAATGAGCAGACCGCAACAGCTGTTATGACAGCAGCTCTCGGAACAGAGCCATCTCCGGAGAAGAAAGCAAGATTCGAAGAGATCCACAAGATGATCGAGGAGGTTCCGAAGTTTGGAAACGATATCCCGGATGTGGATTATTTTGCAAGAGATGTGGCTTATACTTACACCAAGCCGCTTCAGAAATATATGAACCCGAGAGGCGGACATTATCAGGCAGGACTTTATCCTGTATCTGCAAACGTTCCTCTTGGCGGACAGACCGGTGCAACACCGGATGGCCGTTACGCACATACTCCGGTAGCAGATGGTGTTTCCCCGTCAGCCGGCAAGGATGTGAAGGGACCGACAGCTGCGGCAACTTCTGTATCCCGCCTGGATCATTTTATCGTATCCAACGGAACGCTGTTCAATCAGAAATTCCATCCGTCAGCACTTGCAGGAAGAGAAGGACTGGAGAAATTCGTAGCACTGATCCGCGGATACTTTGATCAGAAGGGTATGCATATGCAGTTTAACGTTGTTGACAGAGAAACACTTCTGGATGCACAGAAGCATCCGGAGAAGTACAAACATCTGGTTGTACGTGTTGCAGGCTACAGCGCATTGTTCACTACACTTTCCAGATCTCTGCAGGACGATATCATCAGACGTACTGAGCAGGGCTTCTAAAGGAGTAACGAATGGACTATTTGGATACAAAGGGCAGGATCTTTGATATTCAGAAATATTCAGTACACGATGGACCGGGTATCCGTACCATCGTGTTCCTGAAGGGCTGCGTTCTTCGCTGCCGCTGGTGCTGTAATCCGGAATCACAGGAATACCGGATTCAGAACATGAAGGTTCTGGGAGAAGATAAAGTGATCGGCCGCGACGTGACAGTTCGTGAGATGATCGAAGAGGTGGAAAAAGACCGTGCCTATTATTATCGTTCCGGAGGCGGGATCACCCTTTCTGGAGGGGAATGTATGTGTCAGGCGGACTTTTCCAGAGATCTTCTTCGCGCGGCAAAGGAGAGAGGAATCAACACAGCGGTAGAAAGTATGGCCTGTGCCCCATGGGAAAAGATTGAACAGGTACTTCCCTATCTGGATGTATATCTGATGGATATCAAGCATATGGATCAGGAAAAACATAAAGAATTTACAGGACGGGCCAACGGACTGATGCTGGAGAATGCAAGAAGGGTTGCGCTCTACGGAAAAACCAGACTGGTGATCCGCGTTCCGGTGATCCCCACATTTAATGATTCTGTGGAAGAGATCCAGGCGATCGCAAGATTTGCAGCATCCCTTCCGGGCGTAAACAAGATCCATCTTCTTCCGTACCACAGACTGGGGCAGGATAAATATGAAGGACTTGGCAGACCCTATTTAATGGAAGGAATCCTTCCGCCTACAGCAGAACATATGCAGATGTTAAAGAATGCAGTGCATGCGGTATGCAGCCTGGACTGCCAGATCGGCGGCTGAGAGATACAGGATTACAGAAAAAAGATCCTTTACAAACAGAAAATATAAAAAACAATAAAAACAACACAAAATACAACAAGAAACCAACATAAAACAACGGATTGTCCTTGACTTATTTTGTGGTATGGGGTAAAATGTTCTCAGAAACAAAATAGTGCAATCCAATGCTCAAGGAGGAAATTAAGCATGGTAAACGAGTTTGAAATCAAAAAACAGCTTTGTGACATCGGTAAGAGAATCTACAACCGTAACATGGTTGCAGCTAACGACGGAAACTTTTCTGTTAAGATAGCTGAGAATGAATATCTTTGCACACCAACTGGTGTATCCAAAGGATTCATGACACCAGAGTTCATCTGTAAAGTAGATGGCAAGGGTAATGTGATCCAGGCTAACCCGGGATTCAAACCATCATCTGAGATCAAGATGCATATGAGAGTATATGAGAAGAGACCGGACGTAGGATCTGTTGTACATGCTCATCCAATCTATGCTACATCTTTCGCGATCGCAGGTATCCCGCTTACACAGCCAATTATGCCTGAGGCAGTTATCGCTCTTGGATGTGTTCCGATCGCTGAGTACGGCACACCTTCCACAATGGAGATTCCGGACAACCTTGAGAAATACCTTCCATACTTCGATGCAGTACTTCTTGAGAACCACGGAGCACTTACATGGAGCACAGACCTTAACGCTGCATATATGAAGATGGAGTCTGTAGAGTTCTATGCACAGCTTCTGTATCAGACCAAGCTCCTTGGCGGACCGAAGGAATTCGACAAAGAGAACATCGAGAAGCTCTATGCGATCCGTCGTAAATTCGGTATGCCTGGAAAACATCCGGCAAGCCTCTGCCTGAACAAAGACGGCAAGAACTGCCACAACTGCGGCGGTGCATGCCACAGCGAGGACTACAAACAGTTCCCAGGATATCAGTATGATTTCGTTGGAAAAGACTGTGATTGTGATAAAGATGCAGCTCCTGCAGCAGATACAGCAAAGAATGACGCAGAGCTTGTTGCTCAGATCACAAAACAGGTTATGGCTCAGCTTGGCCTGAAATAATTTTTTGACGGAATATTAAGGAGGACAATCTCATGCCAATAAGTGAGAATATGGTACAGGAAATTGTACAGGAAGTTATGGCAAAGATGCAGATTGCAGATGCTCCGGCCGGAAAACATGGCGTTTTCAAGGATATGAATGATGCTATCGAGGCAGCCAAAAAGGCTCAGCAGGTAGTTAAGACAATGTCTATGGACCAGAGAGAGAAGATCATCACCTGCATCCGCAAGAAGATCAAAGAGAATGCGGAAGTACTGGCACGTATGGGTGTTGAGGAAACTGGTATGGGTAATGTAGGAGATAAGATCCTCAAACATCACCTGGTAGCAGATAAGACTCCTGGTACCGAAGACATTACAACAACTGCATGGTCCGGAGACAGAGGACTGACTCTGATCGAGATGGGACCGTTTGGCGTGATCGGTGCGATCACACCATGTACAAACCCGAGTGAAACAGTTCTCTGTAACACAATGGGCATGCTGGCAGGTGGAAATACAGTCGTATTCAACCCGCATCCGGCAGCAGTTAAAACTTCTATTTACGCAATCAATCTTTTAAATGAGGCTTCCCTGGAATCAGGCGGCCCGGATAATATCGCTGTCACAGTTGAGAAACCAACTCTTGAGACCAGCAATATTATGATGAAACATAAAGATATCCATCTGATCGCAGCAACAGGCGGCCCTGGTGTTGTAACAGCAGTTCTTTCCTCCGGTAAGAGAGGAATCGGTGCAGGAGCAGGTAACCCGCCGGCACTGGTTGATGATACTGCTGATATCCGTAAGGCAGCAAGGGATATCGTAAACGGGTGTACATTCGATAATAACCTTCCATGTATCGCAGAGAAGGAAGTTGTTGCAGTATCTTCCGTAGTTGATGAGTTAATGCACTACATGCTTACAGAGAATGACTGCTACCTTGCATCCAAGGAAGAGCAGGACAAACTTGTTGAGACTGTACTTGCAGGCGGCAAGCTGAACCGTAAATGTGTAGGACGTGATGCGAAGACCCTTCTTTCCATGATCGGAGTTCAGGCACCGGCCAATACCCGCTGCATCATCTTCGAGGGACCGAAGGAACATCCGCTTATTACAACAGAGCTTATGATGCCAATCCTCGGAATCGTAAGAGCAAAGGATTTCGACGATGCTGTAGAGCAGGCTGTATGGCTTGAGCATGGCAACCGTCATTCCGCACATATTCATTCCAAGAATATCGATAACATTACAAAATATGCGAAAGCAATCGATACCGCGATCCTTGTAAAGAACGGCCCGTCCTATTCCGCACTTGGATTCGGAGGAGAAGGTTTCTGTACATTTACCATCGCAAGCCGTACAGGTGAGGGACTTACAAGCGCAAGCACATTCACAAAGAGAAGACGCTGCGTAATGACAGACAGCCTTTGCATTCGTTGATCAGGAGGAACATAAATCATGGATATGAACAATGTAAATATCGAAGAAATCGTTAAACAGGTTCTCTCCGGCATGACAGGAAACGCTCCGGCAGCAGCTGCTGCACCAAGCGCTCCGGCTGCTCCGGCAGGAAACACAATTCCGAAAAAAGCAAGAGTAGCAATGATGACAGAGAAGAAACATTTTGAGCTTCAGGAGTATGATCTTCCGGAAGTTGGCGACGACGACATCCTTGTTAAAGTTGAGGGATGCGGTGTCTGTGGAACAGATGCTCATGAGTACAAAAATGACCCGTTCGGTCTTATCCCGGTAGTTCTCGGACATGAGGGAACCGGTGAGATCGTAAAAATGGGTAAAAACGTTAAAGTTGATACAGCTGGTAAACCGGTTAAAGTCGGCGACAAGATCGTTACCTGTATGATCTTCAAAGATGATCCGGAAATCACAATGTTCGACCTTAACAAGAAGAACGTAGGCGGCGCTGATGTATACGGACTTCTTCCAGATGACGATGTAAAATTCAACGGATGGTTCGCTGATTACATCTTCATCAGAGGCGGAAAATTCGGTTCCACATTCTTTAATGTAAGTGACCTGGATCTTGATTCCCGTATCCTCATCGAGCCATGTGCAGTACTTGTACATGCTGTAGAGAGAGCAAAAACAACAGGAATCCTGAAATTCAACAGCAGAGTTGTTGTTCAGGGTTGCGGACCGATCGGTCTTATCTGCATCGCAGTTCTCCATACAATGGGCGTTCATAATATCTGTGCAGTAGACGGAAATGAGAAACGTCTTGAGTTTGCCAAGAGAATGGGAGCAAACACAACCGTTAACTTCATGAACTTCAAGGGCATTGAGGCACTTACTGAGGCTGTTAAAGAGGCTCAGGGCGGACATCTTGCAGATTTCGCTTTCCAGTGTACTGGAAATCCTCATGCACACTCCAACATCTACAAATTTATCCGCAACGGCGGCGGTCTTTGCGAGCTTGGTTTCTTCATCAACGGTGGAGACGCTACCATCAACCCGCACTTCGACCTCTGCTCCAAAGAGATCAACCTTGTTGGTTCCTGGGTATACAACCTCAGAGACTATGCAACAACATTTGATTTCCTTAAGAGAGCAAAAGCAATCGGACTTCCAATGTCTGAGCTGATCACACACAAGTTCCCGCTTGAGGAGATCAACGAGGCACTTGAGACAAACCTGGCAATGACAGGTCTTAAGATCGCGATTGTTAATAAATAACCTTAACGGGAAAGGAGAAGCAACATGGCAGAAGCTGTAGGAATTCTTGAGGTCTTCGGACTTGCAACAGCCTTTGTGGCAGCTGACGCCGGGTGCAAGGCTGCAAATGTCCACCTGGAGGTATTCGATAAGAATAAACCGGCGAATGCGGACAGCCTGCCAGTACCGCTTCTTGTCTGCATCAAGTACCGCGGAAGCGTGTCAGATGTCACGGCAGCGGTAGAAGCCGGCATGAAAGTTGCAGAGAGCATGACAGGCGTGGTACAGCATTACATAATCCCCAACCCGGAACCAGGTACACAGAAAATGCTGAAAATCAGCGCCTTGGATAAAGATTAAGAGGATTCCGAAGTTCACTTTACAAAAGTGGCGGAATCATATATGATAAAATGTAACGAAGATAAGATTCAGGAGGATAGAATCATGGCACAGGAAGCATTAGGAATGGTTGAGACAAGAGGCCTCACAGCTGCAATCGAGGCAGCAGATGCAATGACAAAAGCAGCAGAGGTTGCACTTGTAGGAACAGAGAAGATCGGTTCCGGTCTTGTAACTGTTATGGTTCGTGGAGACGTAGGCGCTGTAAAAGCAGCAGTAGAGAGCGGAAGCGCAGCAGCATCCAGACTTGGAGAGCTCGTAGCTACACACGTAATCCCGAGACCTCATACAGACGTAGAGAAAATCCTTCCAAAGCTCTGATTTCAGGCTTTGAGAGGAACGGAAATTAATTAAGGAGTTCGCTCATGGGAAAATCATATGGATTTATAGAAATCACTGGTGTTGTAGCGGCGATCAATGCCCTGGACATCATGTGCAAAACGGCAGACGTTGAGCTGGCGTCATGGGAGCGTAAGCTGGGCGGACGACTGGTGACCCTGATCGTACAAGGCGATGTATCAGCAGTTACAGCAGCTGTCAATGCAGCAGTGGAGCTGGCAATCAAAAAACCTGCCAGCTATGCGGTAATTGCCAATCCTCACGAGGAAATCGTCAAACTGGTTGAGCTGAGTGCAAGCCGGTGGAAAAAGAGACAGCAAGAAAATCCGGAAGAAGCACTGGAAAGCAAAAACAGCAGCAAAAAATAAGCTGCTGCACCAAAATAGTCAGAAGTAAACAGAACAAATAAAGCATTTATAATCCACAAGGAGGATATGATCATGACACAGGAAGCATTAGGAATGGTTGAGACAAGAGGACTTACAGCAGCTATCGAGGCAGCTGACCAGATGTGTAAAGCAGCTAACGTTGCTCTGGTAGGAACAGAGAAGATCGGTTCCGGTCTTGTAACAGTTATGGTTCGTGGAGATGTAGGAGCAGTTAAATCTGCAGTAGAGAGCGGAAGCGCAGCAGCATCCAGACTCGGAGAGCTTGTAGCTACACACGTAATTCCGAGACCTCATACAGACGTAGAGAAAATCCTTCCGGTTCTTAAATAATCTAACTGATCAGTTCCAAGACGCACCGGCCTGAGGGCCATTAAGGCTTCCGGCCGGTGTGTTTTGAGTTAAGTTCAGTCATGAAACCGAAAGAAAGCAGGTGTACTCTTGGAAACGAATAATATTGAAATGATCACAAAAATGGTGATCGATGCGATCAACAAAAACGAAGACAAGGGCAATGGTTTCGTTGTTCCTATCGGAGTTTCCGCAAGACATATTCACCTGACACAGGAGCATGTGGAGGCGCTGTTTGGAGAAGGCTATCAGCTCACAAAGAAAAAGGATCTGATGGGCGGACAGTTTGCATCCAATGAAACAGTTACCATCGTAGGACTGAAGCTCCGTGCGATCGAGAATGTAAGAATCCTCGGACCTGTCCGCAGCAAATCTCAGGTTGAGGTTTCCGCAACAGATGCGATCAAGCTGGGAATGAAGGTTCCGGTACGTATGTCCGGTGACCTTGCCGGAAGCGCGCCGATCGCCATTGTCGGACCGAAAGGTGCTATTTATCTGAAAGAGGGATGTATTGTGGCCATGCGTCACATTCATATGGCTCCGAAGGATGCCCAGGCTGCGGGTGTACATGATGGTGATATTGTTTCTGTTAAAGCGGACAATGAGCGCGGAACAATCTTTAATCAGGTTAAGATCCGTGTAGATGACAGCTTTACACTGGAAATGCATATTGATACAGATGAAGCAAATGCAGCAAGAATTGCCACAGGCAATACAGTTACCATAATCAAATAATATTCCTCCTTTGGGGATGCCACTTTCTGGCATCCCTAACAGAGGATATGGAGAAAAACGGAGGCTCATATGATCGTAGGCAAAGTAGTTGGAAGCATTGTTTCCACACGAAAAAGTGAAAAACTGATAGGAAATAAATTCATGATTGTAGAGCCGGTGCATCATATGAAAGCCGAGCACAGCCAGATTGTTGCCATCGATATCATCGGTGCGGGAATCGGCGAGTATGTATTGGTGGCACAAGGAAGCGCAGCAAGAATAGGCTGCGGCGTAGAAACAGCACCGGTAGATGCCGCAATCGTCGGAATCGTAGATGACGGTGCAGGATTGGAGTAACGCCATGGATATCAAAGAATTACAGAAAATTATGCAGGAGAATGGTGTTGTCGGAGCAGGTGGTGCAGGTTTCCCTACATACATGAAACTGACAGACAAAGCGGATACCATTCTTATGAACTGTGCAGAGTGCGAACCATTACTGAAACTTCACAGACAGTTGTTGGAAAAGCACGCATATGAGATCATGAAAACATTCGATATGGTTGCGGAGACGGTAGGAGCTTCCCAGGCCATTATCGGAATCAAAAAGTCTTATGTACAGACGATCAATGCTTTAAATCAGCATATTGAAGAATTCCCGAGGGTTAAGATCCATCTTCTGGATGAGGTTTATCCGATGGGTGATGAGGTTGTTCTTATTTATGAGGCAACCGGACGTGTGGTACGGCCAGGAGGACTGCCAATCGAGCAGGGAGTAGCCGTATTCAATGTAGAGACACTCTACAATGTATACCGCGCGGTAGAAGAACACAAACCGGTTACAAGCAAATATGTTTCCGTTGTTGCAGAAGTTGAGAATCCTGTTACAGTGAAAGTTCCACTGGGATGCACACTGGAAGAGGTTGTTGCCCAGGCAGGCGGAACAACTGTGAAAGATCCTGTATATTTCGTAGGCGGCCCGATGATGGGACGTATCGGAAACGGTTCTGATCCGGTTACAAAAACAACGAACGCAATCCTGGTTCTTCCAAAGGACCATGTTATTGTCATGAAGAAGCAGCGGACTTCTTCTATAGATCTGAAGAGAGCAGCATCCATCTGCTGCCACTGCCATACATGTACAGATCTTTGCCCGAGACACAATCTGGGACACCCGATCGATCCGGCAATGTTCATGATGGCAGCATCCAATCAGGATTTCAGAAATGTGAATCCTTATATCAATTCTGCATTCTGCAGCTCCTGTGGCGTCTGCGAGATGTATGCGTGTCCGCAGAGCCTGGCTCCGAGAACACTGCTTGCAGATATGAAGGGCGGACTTCGTAAGGCCGGAATCAGACCACCTCAGGGTGTTCAGCCGAAGCCGGTTCAGGAGTCCAGAGAATACCGCAAGGTTCCTGAGGAGCGTCTGATGGCACGTCTGGGACTTACCAGATATGACAAGGATGCACCGCTTCAGGAAGAACTTGTAAACGTATCGAAGGTAAAGGTTCTCTTAAGCCAGCATATCGGTGCACCGGCACAGGCAATCGTAAATGTAGGCGATATGGTAACAGAAGGCCAGATGATCGCACAGCCTGCACAAGGATTAAGTGTCGGAATCCATGCAACCATCAGCGGTAAGGTTACAGAAGTGACAGACCGCCATGTTGTAATTGCAAGAAATTAGAAAGGACGTGCACAAAATGAGTAGAGCAATCGGAATGATTGAGTTTAAAACCACACCAGCTGGTATCACTGCAGCAGATGCCATGGTTAAGACATCTGAAGTAGAGATCGTGGAGGCGCAGACAGTATGTCCGGGAAAATATATTGCAATTATCACCGGAGATTTAAGCGCAGTAAAAGCTGCTGTAGACACAGCTGTAACAACATACGAGGACAAATGTATTGACAGTTTTGTACTGGGCAATCCACATGAGTCCATTTTCCCGGCAATCTACGGAACCACACAGGTCGAGGAGATCAGTGCCCTGGGAATTCTTGAGACCTATGATGCAGCATCTATCATCGAGGCAGCAGATCAGGCAGCTAAGACAGCTATCGTTGATCTGATCGAGCTTCGTATCGCCAAGGGTATGTGCGGTAAATCTTACATGCTCCTTACCGGCGAGGTTTCTGCAGTAGAGGCTTCTATCGAAAGAGCAAAAGAGCTGGTAGCTGAAAAAGGAATGTACATGGATTCTTCAGTGATCGCTCATCCGGACAAGAGAATGATCGATACGATCCTTTAATATTGTCTTTATATCTGAGGGATATCCTTTTGAAGGGTATCCCTGCAATGACATCTGAAAAGGAGGCATCTTATGCTAGCATTAGAGAGAAGAAATCTGATTCTCGAGAAATTACAGGAAGAGAAAAGGGTTGTTGTAAGTGAACTAAGCCAGCTTTACAGTGTCTCAGAAGAAACCATCCGCCGTGATCTGGACAAGCTGGAAAAAGAGGGACTTGCCACAAAGAGTTATGGCGGTGCGGTGATCAACGAAGATGTCGGTATTGATTTACCATTTAATATTCGTAAAAACCAGAATGTACAGGGAAAGCAGAAAATGGCGGAGATTGCTGCTTCCATGGTGAATGACGGAGATCACATTTTTCTGGATGCCAGCACAACGGCAGTTTTTGTGGCCAAGGCTCTGAAAGAAAAGGAACGTCTTACCGTTGTTACCAATTCTATGGAGATCCTTTTGGAACTCTCTGATGTATCCGGCTGGAATATTATTTCCACCGGTGGAGTGATGAAGGAAGGGTATCTTGCATTCCTGGGTGCCAGAACCGAGGAAGTGATCCGCTCTTATTATGTGGACAAGGTTATTTTTTCCTGTAAAGCATTAAATGAGGATCTGGGAATCATGGAATCCAAAGAAGCCTTTGGAACAACAAAAAAAGCCATGATCAATTCCGGAAAAATGCGTATTCTGGTGGTAGACAGCACGAAATTTGATCAGACTGCTTTTTCCGTGGCAGGACAGCTGCGGGATATCGAGACGGTCATCACAGACAAAAAGCCGTCTGAAAAGTGGTTGAAGCATTTCAGCGCGCATAAGATCGAATGCATCTACCCGAAATAGGTTGGACATATATCGGAAAACGATTGTGTTCATGAGCATGCAGTGTATGCGGAATGCGGAGATCCGCTTTACTTTATCCGGCCACAGGCAGACAAAAGAGACCTGTGTTTCGGTATGACGAGAGGGAGCAGTTTCTATGAATACATTTGAAATGAAAACAGCCATCCATTTTGGAGCTGATGCCCTGGGAAGACTGAAAGAAATTCCATACAAAAGAGTCCTTGTTATCACAGACCCGTTTGTTGTAAAAAGCGGAATGATCGATATGATCACAAAACCGCTTCAGGCAGGTGGAAAAGAATTTGATATTTTCTGTGATGTTGTTCCGGATGCACCGGTTGGAAAAATTGCCGAAGGAGTTAAGAAATTCCTTCAGTATCAGCCGGAAGCTATTGTTGCAGTAGGTGGTGGTTCTGCCATCGACTCCTCCAAGGCAATCCGTGAGTTTGCCCTGAAGATCAATAATTACGGAAAAGTCGGACTGGTTGCCATTCCTACAACAAGTGGTACCGGTTCCGAGGTTACTTCTTTTGCAGTTGTAAATGATACAGAAGCACATGTGAAGTATCCGCTGATCTCAGAAAGCCTGACCGCTGATGAGGCAATTCTGGATGCGGAGCTTGTACGTAGTGTTCCGCCTGCGATTACAGCAGATACAGGTATGGATGTTCTGACTCATGCAATTGAGTCTTATGTCAGCATCAACCATAATGAGTTTACATCTGCACTTGCAGAGAAAGCAATCGAGATCTGTGGCGTATATCTTTATCGTGCATATGTTGACGGTAATGATATGCATGCAAGACAGAAGATGCATGTAGCGTCCTGTCTGGCAGGACTTTCCTTCAATGCAGCAGGTCTTGGAATTACTCACAGTATGGCTCATCAGCTGGGTGCTATTTTCCATATTCCTCACGGAAGAGCTAATGCGATGCTGTTGCCGCATATTGTTGAATATAATGCAAATATCAACAAACGCAGCAGAAGCCAGAAAGAATATCTTCCGGCAGTAAAGAGATATTCCAATATTGCACATCTTCTTGGACTGAGCAATTATAACGAAGTTATGAGCGTAAGATCTCTTGTAAACTGGATTCAGTTTATGCAGAAAGAGATGAATATCCCGCTTACCATCGAAGAGATGAAGACGATCACACCGGATGCTTATTTTGCGGCGGTTGATAAGATGGCGGATATGGCACTTGCGGATGCCTGCACAGCGGCAAATCCGCGTGTACCGAAGAAAGAGGATATTATTAAGATTTATACTAAACTTTGGTCTTTTTAAAAAGACAGTAAAACCGCAAAGGGGCCGCAAAGCCGCGGCCCCTCTGCACACCCCTCGGGCTTTTTTTAGAGTGCTTGACTGTGACGGGCGGAAGGGTATTGACTTGTGCCTGTATGCTGCGGTTGTTCCGGGTTGAACGTTGTGCCGATGGGGCGCCGTGGGCGCCTTGAATGTGTGACGTTTTGGCGGAGGCTGGCGCGTTTGTGAACGCCGCGCCTAGTTTGCTGGGATGGTTGTGGTGTGTGTTACGTTTGCGTGGAATACGTGGGCGCGTTTGTGAACGCCGCGCTTGGTTTGCTGGGATGGTTGTGGTGTGTGTTACGTTTGCGTGGAATACGTGGGCGCGTTTGTGGACGCCGCGCCTGGTTTGCCGGGATGATTGTGGTATGCGTAGCATTTCGAGGATTGTAAAATTGGTCTGATATGGGTGGGATTATTTATCAGGAGTTGCTGGGAGGTTGAGCTGGGATGGAGGTTTATACCGGGTATGGTGATAAGGGGATGACGGATCTTTCCCATACGAAGAATGTTTCAAAGTCGGATGATCGGATTTGTCTGATGGGGTCAGTTGAGGAGCTGATGAGTCATATTGGGCTTGTGCGGGTTCTGGTTGATGATGTGGATGTTGTCCGGATGCTGGAGAAGATCTCGGAGACTTTGAAGAAGATCATAGATGGGGTTTCTGATCCTTATAATCGGGAGTTTAAGGTCAGTGAAGACCGGACGGAGCTTCTGGAGGAGGAGATTGGCCGGATGAAAGAGATTTTTTCCGGAGAGAGGCTTCCGATTCTTCCGGGGGATTCCCGAGTTGCGGCTGAGATCGATGTGACAAGAGCTGTGGCGCGGAGGGCTGAGAGAGAGCTTGCGCTGGTCAGTGTGAAGTTTGGATCGGATACCGGAGCCAAGAAATATATGAACCGTCTGTCAGATTATTTTTATGTGCTGGCAAGGTATGTGGATGTTGCGAAGATCGAAGAGAAGAAGACAGATATTTCTGGAAGTGTTCAGAAATCTGTGAAAGCAGAAACTGCTGGGATTGAAGCTAATGTTGGGGTAGAGGCTGTAGGAACTGTTGGAAGTAGTGCGGATGTTGCAGCGGGTACATCGGCGGTGGATGTAAGAGCACAGGATTCGCAGATGGTGCAGAAAAGGGATGTACAGGCTTTTGATGTGCAGAATGGGACTGTGACGACAGCAGTGGGAGGAAATACGGCGATGGCACAGAATGACAGTATAGCAGCAAACACGGCGATGATCCAGGAAGTGCTGAAGCGTATGGGTATCCAGGGTCGTATCACATTGGATTCTGCCAAGAGGCTTATTGAGAAGATCGAGCAGGAAGCTTTGAGAAGAAACAAGCCTTCTGTAATTGCGGTATGCAGCCCGGATGGAAATCCGGTTGCGGTTCATGTGATGGATGGATCTTTTCTTGTAAGCTTTGATATGGCCGTAAAAAAGGCATATACATCTGTGGCAGTGAAGATGTCCACCATGGAGCTTTCCAGACTGACACAGCCGGGCCAGACATTTTATGGTCTTGGAAAAATGAGTGACAATATTGTGATATTCGGAGGCGGTGTACCCCTGAAGGTTGGAGACACCATCATCGGCGGTCTCGGTATCAGCGGTGGTACCGGCGAAGAGGATAACAGCCTTGCAGAGTATGGACTGCAGGTACTGAATGAGGTACTGTAGGATAAAAACAAAACGTATAGACAGCTCAGAGAGAATAAATAAAAGGGACGTGTTGCAGTGATGATTTTTAAATCAATACTGCGGCACGTCCCTTTTGAATTATTTACTTCCAGCTAATCTTCAGACATTTAACGGAAATATCACTTTTTTCCGGCACCTGGACCATGTTCTGGATGAAATAGGTTTTTTTCATGGTTTTTCCGGGCTTCAGGTTCAGTGTCAGATTTTTGGTCCAGTACATCTGGTCATAGATACCGGAACCGGTGGTGATCTTTACTTTTGCGGTGGTGATGGTTTTCGCAGAAGTATTGGTGAACTTTAAGGTATAATAGGTCTTCATGTCATTGGGGCCATACTTGATACCGGCAACACGGATCTTCAGATTTTTGACGGTAGGTTTGGCGGCCGGTGCAGATACAGTAATAGTGATCTTACGATTGACACCGTTTAAGTTTGCGGTAACCGTGGCTGACCCTTTTTTCTTTGGGACAAGATAGTTTCCGGAAATGGCAAGTACGGAAGGCTTGCTGGATTTTGCATTTTTGATGGTCAGACTGGTACCGCCCTTCAGATTGATAAGGGAACGCATGCTGACCTTGGAGCCAACCTTGAGTGTAGTTTTGGAAGCACGGAAGGTTGCTACGGTTTTTGAAGGAGAGGATACTTTTCCGGTCAGCTTACAGGCTGTGGCCTTTGGGTAGGATAAAGTGATCTTTGCGGATCCGGCTTTCATGCCCTTCAGGGTAACTGTGAAACGGCTGTGTTTTTTGGAATCCTGAGTGATGCTTTGTACCTTGAGAACAGAGCTGTTGGAAGAAGTAACCTTGAATTTTGATTTGCTGATGGTTTTTACGTAGGGATCAGAAATCTCAATTCCGATGGAAGCGGTTTTTCCGGTTCGGATGCTCTGGTTCAGATAATTGTTGTTGGTGATAAAAATTTCAGGCACTGCCTGTTTGATGGTAACCTCATAGTCACAGTCTACCGGTACCGGACATTTTTTATTGCCGAAATCGAACTCCAGGTAGCCATCCTCTATGTTGTCATCGTAGGTGAAAAAGGTTTCCTTGTATGCCAGTGGTGTATAATTTGAAGTGCTCAGCTTAACCACATTGATCCCATCGATGGAAAATGTGGTGCTCTTTGGGATGACTCCCTTGGGTGAATAAAAGCTTACACGAACTGTCACGGCATAGATCCGTTTTTGGCAGTTTGCATTTTTGATGTTGATCGGGAAATTAATGTCTGAAGACTCATCTTCGATCACACCGTCGGTATCACGGATAGTGGAAGTGGTTCCTTTGGTCACGACCCGGATTCTGGCGTGGGCATCCTGGGGAAGCAGGAGCACAATAACGGAAAAAAGAAACAGGAAAAAAATTGCTTCGATGGTTTTTATTTTTCTTTTACACATAACAAACCTCCTTTTTTTATGAGCATACCGGCTGTTACTGAACAGAGGCTCGGGTACTCCATGAATTCATGGTCCTCTGCTGCGGAACAGTATAAACAGACTCTTTCTCTTATATCATTATAACAGGAAACCAGGGAGGAAGTGCTTTGTGATTTTTTTGTATCAATTGGCAATTTATCTGTAAATATGTTAAAATAAAATATTCGGAAAACAGCAGCGATTCGACAATGAAAAAGAGAAGCGTTACAGTTCCGGTGGGAACGTAACAGAAAGGATCATGTCGATTTATGACGAAACAGGAACTTTTAAATACCCATTTCGGGTATGATACATTCAGAGAAGGGCAGGAAGCGGTGATCGACGCGCTTCTTGCAGGAAAAGATGTTCTGGCAGTGATGCCAACCGGCGCAGGAAAATCCATCTGCTATCAGGTACCGGCACTGATGATGAAGGGGATCACACTGGTAATATCACCGTTGATCTCCCTTATGAAGGATCAGGTGAGAAGCCTGAACCAGGTCGGTATCTCAGCAGCATACCTCAACAGCTCTCTGACGCAGGGGCAGTATTTCACAGCCTTGCGCTATGCAAAGGCAGGGCGATATCCGATCATTTATGTAGCACCGGAGAGGCTTACCACAGAGGCGTTTCTGGATTTTGCGCTGAGCGCGGATATTTCCATGATCGCAGTGGATGAGTCACACTGTGTATCACAGTGGGGACAGGATTTTCGGCCAAGCTATCTGAAGATCGCAGAGTTTGTGGCACAGCTTCCAAAAAGACCGGTGATCGGTGCATTTACAGCTACAGCCACGAAGGAGGTCAGGGAGGATATTGCAAGACTTCTGGGGCTTCAGGATCCCTTTTGCACAACCACAGGATTTGACCGGGAAAACCTTTATTTTGCAGTGAAAACACCGAAAGATAAATATAAGGAAGTACACGATTACATACTGGAGCATCCGGACGACAGTGGGATCATCTACTGTCTCACCAGAAAGCTGGTGGAGGAGGTCTGCGGAAAGCTGATCCGTGACGGCATCACGGCCACCAGATATCATGCAGGACTTTCCGATGAGGAACGCCGGAACAATCAGGATGATTTTATTTATGACCGCTGTCGTGTGATGGTAGCCACCAATGCATTTGGAATGGGAATCGACAAATCCGATGTGCGTTATGTCATTCATTATAATATGCCGAAGAACATGGAAGGCTATTATCAGGAAGCAGGCCGTGCGGGCCGTGACGGCGATCCTGCGGAATGTATCCTGCTTTACAGCGGGAAGGATGTGGTTACCAATCAGTATCTTATCGAGAGAGGACAGGATAACCAGGAAATGGAAGCGGCAGCCTGGCGCCTTGTCCGGGAGCGTGATCAGGAGAGGCTGAAGCAGATGACCTTTTACTGCTTTACCCATGATTGTCTGCGTGAGTACATCCTGAAATATTTTGGGGAATACGGAAAAAGCTACTGCGGAAACTGCCTGAACTGCCAGACCGAGTTTGAAGAGCAGGATGTGAGCCAGGAGGCCAGGGCAATGATCCGGTGCGTGGAAAGCAGTGGTCAGAGATACGGGGTGAACGTGATCCTGGATACTTTGCGCGGTGCATCTACGGCGAAGATCCGGCAGTATGAGATGGATGGAAATCCGGAATATGGAGTCTGTGCAAAGATTCCGGCACACCGGCTGCGGCAGATCTTTAATTATCTGGTACTGAAGGAATATCTTCATCTGACGGATGACGGATATACGATTGTGAAGCTGACCGCCGCTTCCAGGTCACTTCTGGAGGAGGCGCATATCCTCACAATGAAAATGTCAAAAGAGCTGGAGACGAAGAAAAAAGAGAAACGGAGCAGACTTCCGAAATCTGCAGTCGGGGAGCTGGGAGAACAGGATGAGCCTCTTTTTCAGAAGCTCCGTGCTCTTCGCCTGGAGATCGCCAGAGAGGAAAAAATCCCCCCTTATATGGTATTTTCCGACAAAACCCTTATCCATATGTGCATTCTGAAGCCCGGAAACGAGGAGGAAATGCTGAATGTGACAGGAGTCGGCAGGCACAAGTACGAAAAATACGGAAAAAGGTTTATAGACGCGGTGAAAAATCTGTAGGAAATAGACTTTTGCCGTCGGAAAATGAAGAGCGAAATGTTCTGAAATTTCTTGCATTTTAAAGAGGCATTTGTTAGAATAAGACAAGCAGGAAACATCCGGCGGCTATAATGCGGCCGGATCGTTTTTAACTGTATCATATTTCTGCTGCATGTTCCGGTGCAGCGTACAGGCATTTCGCAAGCAGAGTTCTATGCAGCAGTGGAATCCCTTCGAGTAGATGGACCGACTGTGTGAGATATCCGTTGGTCAGAAGCAAGCAGTGAGGTGGATGATCGTATCCGCTTTCAATTAAGACATAATCTGGTGCTGGTCACTGCGTGAACAGAGATCAGGCTCCTTCACGATCTGCGTCGGCTTTTTCATGCAGAAAATCTGCCCTGCCGGCTTTTTTTCTCATACAGAAGAGTAGCATGTATTCATAAAGACATGAACATAGCCCGTCTGCAAAACGGGAATCCGTTCCGGCATGACTGTTCTCCGCCAGGCCGAAAAAGCTGTATTTACATAAAACAGCCCAATTCCTCAAAAAGCAGGATATCCGCAATATGTGCGAGATCCTGCTTTTTGTCATGTAATACACTGATATGTGCCATTAAGATGTGGAAAAATATTTCAGCGTCTTTTATATTTGCCGGGGGTGATCCCCTTGTACTTTTTGAAGGTACGGATAAAATAGCTCAGATCATTAAAGCCATTCCGGTAGGCGATCTCCGTGATGGAATCATCGGTGGTAGCCAGCTGGCAGCAGGCCTGCTCGATCCGCTGGCGGTTGAGGTAATCCATTGGTGTCTGATGCGTCATCTCGGAAAAGAACCGGCAGAAATATTTGGGAGACATGGAAACCGAAGCGGAAAGCTCCTGTAGGGTAATGGGGCTGGCATAGTTCTTTTCAATAAATTCCACGACCTGCTTCAGCTGGACAATGCGCTTGTAATCTCGTCTGGTTTTCCGCAGGCTTTCCAGGTAGTAATGATTACCAAAAACCAATCCGAAAAAGTGGTAAAATTGTCCAAACACAACCAGCTCATATCCTGGCTTTCTCTGCCAGAAAGAATCAAAAAGAGAGTTCACTGCTCTCTGGATATCAGGTTGCTTTTCAGTGAAATGGTGATAGATCAGAAGCTCCTGGTGGCTGATCTTCTGCATATATTCTGTGCAGATGGAATTAAATTTCAGAAACATGTTCATATCAAAAACAATGCACTGATAGATACAATCCTGAGGAATTCCGGAATGCAGAACTCCACTATTGACAAAAATCACATCTCCGGCTTTTGCTGTAAAACTTTTTTCGTCTAAAGTGACGGTGAGAGTGCCCTGTAATACACGCATGATTTCACATTCTACATGCCAGTGGTAGGACATGACATAGCGTGGATGGCTGCTGTCAATGTGGTGGAATTCAAAAGGAAATTCATAGGTACCTCGAAGTCTGTCCTCATTTCTTCCAAGATCGTGCAAAATACAACCCTTCTTTCTTAAATTTTTATAGTTTTTTTGGGAACTCATATGAAAAAGTGAATATTGTACTGTTTTTTGCTATTATAACACAAGTAATTTAAAAGATGCAATCGTATAATAAAAGCATAGTTCGGACAGGAGTTGTTGGAACGTAAAAAAACTGTAAGTTATAATAGTGAATATAAATTTAGGAGGTAATTGTTACTATGGCAAAGAGCAGATTAGTAGGCAGCTATCCGGTTATCGGTATCAGACCAACCATCGACGGACGTAGAGGAGCCCTCGATGTAAGAGGATCTCTGGAAGATCAGACTATGAACATGGCCAAATCCGCAGCAAAGCTTTTCGAGGAGAACCTGAAATATTCAAATGGTGAGCCTGTAAAAGTTGTTATTGCTGATACCACCATCGGACGTGTTGGTGAGAGCGCCGCATGTGCGGATAAATTCCGTAAAGAGGGTGTAGATATCACTCTTACAGTTACACCATGCTGGTGCTACGGAGCTGAGACCATGGATATGGATCCACAGACCATCAAGGCTGTATGGGGATTCAACGGAACAGAGAGACCTGGTGCTGTATATCTGGCATCCGTTCTTGCTACACATGCACAGAAGGGCCTTCCGGCATTCGGTATCTACGGACATGACGTTCAGGAAGCTGACGACACATCCATTCCAGAAGACGTTAAAGAGAAACTGTTAAGATTCGGCCGTGCAGCAGTTGCAGCTGCATCCATGAGAGGTAAATCCTACCTGCAGATCGGTTCTGTAACAATGGGTATCGGCGGATCTATCATCGATTCTGATTTCATCGAGTCCTATCTCGGAATGAGAGTTGAGTCTGTTGATGAGGTAGAGATCATCCGTCGTATGACAGAGGGTATCTACGATCATGAAGAGTTTGAGAAAGCTCTCAAATGGGCAAAAGAGACCTGCAAGATCGGCTGGGACAAGAACCCGGAAGAGCTTCAGTTCTCACCAGAGAAGAAAGAGGAGCAGTTCGAGTTTGTTGTTAAGATGGCAGTTATCATCAAAGAGCTGATGAACGGCTGTGATAATCTTGCTCCGGAATTCTCCGAGGAAGCAATCGGACACAATGCTCTTGCAGCTGGATTCCAGGGCCAGAGACAGTGGACAGACTTCTATCCGAACGGTGACTTCGCAGAGGCTATGCTGAACACATCCTTCGACTGGAATGGCGCTCGTGAGCCGTACATCCTTGCTACAGAGAACGACGTTCTCAACGGACTTGGAATGCTGTTCATGAAACTTCTTACAGGACGTGCTCAGATCTTCGCTGATGTTCGTACATACTGGAGCCCGGAGGCAGTTAAGAAAGCTACAGGATATGACCTTGAGGGTGTTGCCAAAGAAGCTGGCGGATTCCTTCATCTGATCAACTCCGGTGCTGCTTGTCTGGATGCTAACGGACAGGCTAAAGAGGCTGACGGAACACCAGTTATGAAACAGTGGTGGGATGTTACAGAGGCAGACCAGAAAGCAATCATGGACAATACAGAGTGGTGTATGGCCGACAACGGATACTTCCGTGGAGGCGGATACTCCAGCCGTTATGAGACACGTGCTCAGATGCCTGCAACTATGATCCGTCTGAACCTTGTAAAAGGACTTGGACCGGTTCTTCAGATCGCAGAGGGATGGACAGTAGCCCTTCCGGAAGAGGTATCTGACAAGCTCTGGAAACGTACAGATTACACATGGCCATGTACATGGTTCGCTCCAAGATGCGATGGCAAAGAGGGACCGTTCAAAACAGCTTACGATGTAATGAACAACTGGGGTGCTAACCACGGTGCGATCTCCTACGGACACATCGGTGCAGACCTGATCACAATGTGCTCTATGCTGAGAATCCCGGTATCCATGCACAACGTTCCTGAGAAGGATATCTATCGTCCGGCAGCTTGGAACGCATTCGGTATGGAAAAAGAGGGTGCAGACTTCCGCGCTTGCAAGAACTATGGACCACTTTACAAATAAATCATATTGTTAAGATAACGGAATATCAAATCCTCCGGCATGCATGTGCCGGAGGATTTTTTTGTGCCATAGTATATGGATAGTTGGGAAATATACTGTTCGGATCTACGGAAAAAAGTTATAATAGAAAAAGATATATATGAATACGGGAGGTTACGTAGATGAAATATATACAGCTGAACAATACAGAGCTGAACATCAGTCCTATCTGCCTCGGAACAGCAGGATTTGGAGATAAATCAGACCTGGAAAAAAGCTTTGAGATTCTGAATGCCTTTGTATGGGCAGGCGGAAATTTTATTGATACGGCAAATGTCTATTGCAAATGGCTAAAAGGACATGGAAACTGCAGTGAGCAGATCATAGGAAAATGGCTGAAAGAGAGTGGCATGCAGGGAAAAGTTATTGTGGCAACGAAGGGCGCGCACTATTCCTTTGAGGATCCGGGCCGCAGCAGAGTGAACAAAGAAGATATCCGCATGGACCTGGATGAGAGCTGCCGCACACTGGGAAAAGATGAGATGGATTTTTACTGGCTTCACAGAGATGATCCGGAGAAACCGGCGGAGGAAATCGTGGATATTCTGGAAGAATTGAAAAAAGAAGGCCGGATCCGTTATTATGGATTTTCCAATTACCGCACAGAGAGGCTGAAAGAAATTGCTCAGTGTCTGAGAGAACGAAATCTTTCAGGGATCACAGCAGTATCCAATCAGTGGAGTCTTGCAGGAATCAATCCCGGAGGAAATACAAATCCGGATCCTACACTTGTGGAGTTTTCCAGGGAAGAATATCAGTGGCACTGTGAGACAGGCGCTGCTGCCGTTCCGTTTTCTTCCACTGCAATGGGATTTTTTTCAAAACTTCAGAAAATGGGGCTTTCCTTTACAGATGCAGAGGTGGATGCATCCTGGATGCGGGAGAAGGAAACACAGATCACAGGTCTTTCAGAAAGTATGAAAAGATCCTACTGGAACGAGACAAACTTTCGTACCTATCAGAAGCTGTTAAAGCTGCAGAAAGAAACCGGCCACAGCCTGCAGGCCCTGTCTTTGGCATACTTTTTCCATCAGCCATTCCAGACTGTGCCTGTAACCGGTGTCAGCAATCCTTCACAGCTAAAAGATGTACTGGATGCCTGTGAGATCGACCTTGCACCGGAACTGTTCGGAGGCTGGGTGAGTGCAGGAGGATGATATAAGTAACTAAATATATTGTAAAAAGATATTAAATGTGTTTAAATGTACTTATGGAGGTATATTATGAATACATCAAATATCACAAATTATAAACCAAAAGATTTTGCTGAATTATTAGGTGTTTCTGTAAAAACGCTTCAGAGATGGGACAGAGAGGGAATCTTAAAAGCAAACCGAACTCCAAC